>CAIOCH010000487.1 GCA_903856525.1 uncultured bacterium
CGTCGCAACGGAAGAAGCGAGCGCGAGGAGTTGCGCGGGATCTGGCGTGCGCTCTTTGCCCACGGAGACTCGAGCCCATACTTCCACACCTATCCCGTGTTCGACGAGGCGATCGACCGTCGCGCGGAGACGCACCGATGAGTGATTCGGGGAACATGACGAACGCCGTGCAGCGGCTCGAGGCGCTGATGCTCGAGAAGTTCAGAAACGAGCCGTTCCATAATCTTCGTCTCATGTATGGACCGAAGATTGCGGCCGCTGTGCCCGGAGGAACCTGCTCTGACAAGACTCAGAGCTTCATTGCGGCGGCAACCGAGGCCGGATTCGATGTGTCGCTGCACTCAGGGTTCATCGATGGCCGCGAGATCCACCGGCTTGCGCGCGTGCGAATTGACGGACGAATCTGCTTTGCTGACATCGGCAACGGCTGGCCCGCGCTCAGGATCTATCCAGCGGATGCAGAGATGTCGTTCCGCTGCTTCGGCATGGAGTTTCGGACGGAGATTGGCGTGGGTCGCGTCCGAATCTTCCTTTCCAAATTGGAGAGAGAAAGCCTGCAGCTGGAGATCATGACGCGCTGCAGGCCCGAGGCAGAGATTCAGGCAGAGATCGAACGCCGCTTCACTTCGGGGATCGTGTATCCGTTCAGCAACAGCATCCGATTCTCGCAGGTGATCGGCAATCGATTCCTGTTCCTGCGCGGGTCGCGGCTAGAGATCCACTCGGAAACGGGGTTCGAGAGCATCGATGGGATCGAAGCCCCGCAGGTGCCTCTGGTGATTCGGGAGCACTTTGGATTCGACATCCAGCCCTACCTCGGTGATGGTGCCGTCCGCAGTTCCGGTGACCGCGGATGATCAAAATCCGTCGACGCCTGTGCGAGCAGCAGCGTGCACCGATCAACAGCGCCCGCGGCTTTCGCCGCGGGCGCTGATCAGTGTCCTAGCACCAGAGGGAGCGGCCCCTAGCGTCATGCACGCCAAAGGTCGCCGCCGCAGCGGCGACCGCTTTAACGAAGCGCCGCCTGCGCCGCCGCCAGCCGCGCGACCGGCACGCGGAACGGCGAGCAGCTCACGTAGTCGAGCCCGCACTTCTGGAAGAACGCGATCGACGCGGGGTCGCCGCCGTGCTCGCCGCAGACGCCGAGCTTGAAGGCCTTCTTCTGCGCCTTCGCGACGGCGCGGCCCTTGTCGCAGGCCATCTTCACGAGGCCGCCGACGCCGACGGTGTCGATCGACTGGAACGGATCCTTCTCGAGCATGCCCTTCTCGAGGTACGCCGGGAGGAACGAACCGATGTCGTCGCGGCTGAAGCCGAAGGTCATCTGCGTGAGGTCGTTGGTGCCGTAGCTGAAGAAGTCGGCGACCTCGCCGATCTCGTCGGCGGTGACCGCGGCGCGCGGGATCTCGATCATGGTGCCGATCGGGATCTCGAAGCCCTTCTTGACGCCCTTCTCGGCGAACACCTGGTGAATCGTCTCCTCGGTCATCTTGCGGAGGCTGACGAGCTCCTTCTTGGTGCCGACGAGCGGGTGCATGATCTCGGGACGCGCGTCGATCTTCTTGGCGCGGCACTCGATGGCTGCCTCGACGATCGCGCGGATCTGCATGCGGAGGATCTCGGGGTACGTGATCGCCAGACGGCAACCGCGGTGTCCGAGCATCGGGTTCGCCTCGTGCAGCTGCGCCACGCGGCGCTTGACCTGCTCGAGCGAGAGGCCCATCTCCTTGGCGAGCTCGGCCTGCTGCTTCTCGTCGTGCGGAACGAACTCGTGGAGCGGCGGATCGAGCAGGCGCACGGTGACGGGCAGCCCGTCCATCGCGGTGAAGATGCCGATGAAGTCGGTGCGCTGGAACGGCAGGAGCTTGGCGAGCGCCTTCTCGCGCGACTCGGTGGTCTCGCTGAGGATCATCTCGCGGATCGCGGCCGTGCGGTCGCCGCCGAAGAACATGTGCTCGGTGCGGCAGAGGCCGATGCCAACGGCGCCGAACTCGCGGGCGCGGCGGGCGTCCTCGGGGCTGTCGGCGTTCGTGCGCACCTTCATCTCGGCGTGCTTGGTCGACCAGTCCATGACCTTGGCGAAGTCGCCGGAGATCTTCTCGGGGATGGTCGCCTTGACGGCGCCGACCATGACCTCGCCGGTCGCGCCGTCGATCGAGAGGACATCCTCGCGCCCGAACGTGCGGCCCTTGACATGGAGCTTTCCGGCCTTGTCATCGATCGAGAGCTCGCCCGCGCCGACGACGCAGCACTTGCCCCAGCCGACGGCGACGACGGCCGCGTGGCTCGTCTTGCCGCCGGTCGAGGTGAGGATGCCGACGGCGCTGTGCATGCCGGCGACGTCCTCGGGGCTCGTCTCCTTGCGGACGAGGAGGACCTTCTCGCCCTTGTGGGCGCGCTCGACGGCCTCGGCCGCGGTGAACGCGAGCTTGCCGGTCGCGGCGCCGGGCGACGCGCCGATGCCCTTGGTCACGGTCTCGGCGCCGGCCTTGTCCTTCGGCGAGAAGAACGGCAGCAGGAGCTGGGTGAGGTCGCCCGCGGGGATGCGCTTGATCGCGGTCTTCTCGTCGATCAGCTTCTCCTTGACCATCTCGACGGCGATGCGGACGGCGGCCTGCGCGGTGCGCTTGCCGGTGCGGGTCTGCAGCATGAAGAGCTTGCCGTTCTCGACGGTGAACTCGATGTCCTGCATGTCCTTGTAGTGCTTCTCGAGCTTGGCGCGGACCTTCATCAGGTGCGCGTACGCCTTCGGGAAGCGCTTCTCCATCATCGCGATCGGCTCCGGCGTGCGGATGCCGGCGACGACGTCCTCGCCCTGCGCGTTCACGAGGAACTCGCCGTAGAAGACGTTCTCACCGGTGGTGTTGTCGCGGGTGAAGGCGACGCCGGTGCCGGAGTTCTCGCCCATGTTGCCGTAGGCCATCGCCTGGACGTTGACCGCGGTGCCGTTGAGGCCCCTGATCTCCTGGATGCGGCGGTACTCGATCGCGCGGTCGCCGTTCCACGAGCTGAACACGGCCTTGATGGCGTGCTCGAGCTGCAGCAGCGGATTCTGCGGGAAATCAGCGCCGACCTGGTCCTTGTAGACCTTCTTGTACTCGGCGACGAGCTCCTCGAGGCCCTCGGTGGGGACCTCGGTGTCCTCCTTGACGCCGTACTTGGTCTTGATCGCGCTGAAGGCGTGCTCGAACTTGTGGTGGTCGACGCCCATCACGACGTCGCCGAACATGTTGATGAGGCGGCGGTACGCGTCGAACGCGAAGCGGCGGTTGCCCGTGCCCTTCGCGAGGCCCTCGACGGCCTTGTCGGTGAGGCCGAGGTTGAGGACGGTGTCCATCATGCCGGGCATCGAGACGGCGGCGCCGGAGCGCACCGAGACGAGCAGCGGATTCGTGTCGGAGCCGAACTTCTTGCCGAGCTCCTTCTCGAGCATCTTGATGTTCTTCTGCACATCGTCCATCAGGCCCTTCGGCAGCTTGCCGCCGCAGTCGTAGTACGCGGCGCAGGTGTCGGTGGTGATGGTGAAGCCGGGCGGAACGGGCAGGCCGATCGAGACCATGTCGGCGAGGTTCGCGCCCTTGCCGCCGAGGAGCATCTTCTGGCCGGCGTTGCCCTCGCACTTCGTCTCGCCGAAGTAGAAGACCATCTTGCCGATGCCCTTCGCCGGCTTGGCGGAAGTCTTGGCGGACTTCTTCGAGGACTTCGGGGACTTCGTGCCCTTCTTCGCGGGCTTCGACGACTTCTTGCCGGCACCCTTCGCGTTCTTCTTCTTGCTCGCCATGATGGGGTCGTGCTTTCTCGATGTGTGCGTGCGCGGCGTCTTCCCGCCGCGGTGAATCGAGGAGTGTACAAGTTGCGCGAGGGTGCGAAAGCGGCTGAATCGCGGGGAAAGCGTGCGTTTCGGCGGCGGCACGCCGTACCATCGTGGCCCCATGCCGCCGGCAGCCAGTGCAACAGCCCCCGAGTCCCGCGCGTCGTCCGCCGCGCGGGCGGCCGATCTGCTGCTTCGCTGGCCGCGAGAGGTGCCGCTGGCCGCGCTGGTGTCGGGCGGCGAGGAGCGGACGCAGAACGCGTGGACCATCCTGGCGCGGCCGTCGCGCGCAGTGGTGATCGACGGCGGGTGCAGCGCCGACGAAGCGCTGGCGATGCTCGACGCGGCGCTGGCCGAGACGCCGCGGCCGTGCGAGGCGGTGATGAACGGCGAGGGCATGCGGCGGCCGCCGTTCGACGGCGGCTGGATCGTTGCGCTCGGGTACAGCCTCGGCGGCTGCTTCGAGCCCCGCGGCGCGGGGGCGCTGCGCGGGACGCCGCACGCGGTGCTGCTCCGCTGTGACGACGCGTGGTGCATGGACCACGCCGACGGCTCGCTGCATGCGGTTGGCGCCCCGCCCCCGCTGGCGCCGCCCGGAGGTGCAGGGGCGCTCCCTTGGTCGGTGCAGGGCTTCGCTCCCGACACGACCGATGCCCACTACGCCGCAGGCGTGGCGCGGGTGGTCGAGTACATCCGCGCGGGGGACGCGTTCCAGGCCAACGTCGCACGGCGGTTTTCGGCGCGGATCTCAGGCGATCTCCGCAGTTTCGCGCATGCGGCGATCGCGGAGAACCGCGCATGGTTCGGGGCATCGCTCGACCTCCCGTGCGGGCAGACACTGGTGTCGATGAGCCCCGAGCTCTTCCTGCGGGTCCATCCCGACGGCACCGTGGTCACTCGACCCATCAAGGGCACGCGGCCGGCGTCGGTGGACGCGCGGGAGCTCGACGAGAGCGACAAGGACCGTGCGGAACTGGCGATGATCGTCGATCTCATGCGCAACGATCTCGGGCGGGTCGCGGAGATCGGGTCCGTGCGGGTGACCGCACCGCGGGTGCTCGAGACGCATCGCACCGTGCATCACGGGGTGGCGGAGATCTCGGCACGGCTGCGGGGCGATGTGGGGTGGCGGGATCTGCTGGCGGCGACCTTTCCGCCCGGCTCGGTGACGGGCGCGCCCAAGGTGCGGGCGATGCAGATCATCGAGGAGCTCGAGCCGCACGCACGGGGGTTCTACTGCGGGGCGATCGGGTTCATCGCGCGGTCGGGGCACGCGGCGCTCAATGTGGCGATCCGGACGGCGCAGATCGGGGTGGCTGGCGGGTTTGGCGATGCCTGTCCCGAGGTGCGGGGTGCGTCGGGCGCATCGGCGACTGCGGGGGCGACTGCGGGGACAGGCACGTTGCCCGATGGGACAGGCAGGGTGCTTGCCTATCACGCTGGATGCGGGATCGTGGCCGACAGCGATCCGCGGGGCGAGGTGGCGGAGACGTACGCCAAGGTTGGCGCGGTCGCGCAACTGCTGGTCTGAAGGACCTTCGGTAACGTCCGTATAACTTGTCGCAGCTGCGGGGTGAATTCTCGAACTTCCGTGAAGGAACCACCGGTTCTGGTTTGCTCTGTCCCGTCTGGAGGGCATAGTCCCTTTGGTCCGACGGATCCCTGTCCGTCATTCTGTCCCTTCTCCGTGCCCGGCACGGCTGCGCCTGTCCCTCTTGCGCAGGTCCAACTCACCCAGGAGTGAAAGATGAAGCGCTCTCTGATCGCGTGCGCGATTGCAGCCTCGCTGGCCTCGATGGCCTCGGCTGACAGCTACACCGATGCGTCGAACGATCTGTTCGACAACGGTTTCGACAACCTGGACATCACGGGTGTGAACGTGTCGGACGACGGGGTGAACCTGTCGATCGCGGTCACCACCCGCGGCTTCCAGAACTGGACGAAGTACATGATGTACTTCAACACCACCGGCGCGGGCACGAGCTCGAACGCGTGGAGCCGTCCGGTCAACCTCACCAGCAACATCGACTACTACATTGGCTCGTGGGTCGATGCGCCGTCGGACAACGCCCAGTTCTGGGCGTGGACGGGTGCGTGGAACCAGACCGGCACGCTGACCAACGCGGTCTCGGGCAGCACCGTGACCTTCACGATGTCGCTCGCCTCGCTCGGCCTTTCGGCTGGCCAGACGATCTACTTCGACGTCGCCACCTCGGGTGGCGGCAACGATCCGGGCGTCGACCACCTGTCGCGTTCGGACGCTGCCACGAGCGGCTGGGGCTCGCCCTCGACCTCGGGCAACTTCCTCGCCTACACCACGGTTCCGGCTCCAGGCGCGATCGCGCTCCTCGGACTCGCCGGTCTCGCGGGACGCCGCCGCCGCTGATCGCGCGGAAGTGATCCAACAGTGAAAACCACGCGGGGCGCCTGCGGAAAGGCGCCCCGCGTGTGTTTTTGTCGTTCGGGCTTGCGCGTCATGGGACAGGCACGCGAGGCTTGCCTGTCCTGTCGCGCGCGGATCGTGCTCCGGGGATCGTGCTCCTGGGACTGCTCATGGGACAGGCTGATGAGGCTTGCCTGTCCCGTATGCGTGCGACGCAGCTGTGCGAAGCGCGCGAGTGCCTGTCCCGTTGGCTAGGCCGCGCGGCGCTGGGCGCTGGTCAGGCGGCCGATGGCCTGCACGATCTGCTCCGCCACCACGCGCTGGTGCGCTGGATTGAAGTCGAAGTCGAAGGAGATGCCCGCGTAGATCCGGTGCGAGCTGTCCATGTGGGTGTGCACCACCCGCGCCGTGGCGCAGATCGGGACAGGCATGATCGGGCCCAGCGAGAACCGGAGCCAGAACATGCGGTGCCGCGAGAGCGCCGCCGTATCGTTGGCCTCGACGAGCACACCGAGTCCGCCTCCGCCCAGATTCACGAGCGAGGCCTTGAAGCCGGGGCCGACGGTCGGAAGCAGCTCGTCGCTCACAGGATGCACCGGCTGCCCCGAAAGCGCCGCGCGGAATGCGAGTTCGCTCGCCCGCTCCGCCGGCATTGCCGATCGCGGCTCGAGCAACGGCCACATCTCCACCTTGGGTAGCGTGATCGAGGCCACATCCACGCGCGTCGACCGCCGCAGGCAGCGCTCGACATGGTCGGGAAGGGACAGGCGAACTCCGCGGTGGGTGCGTGGAAACGGCGCACGCGGGGTCCATGGGCCCGTCACCTTGGCGCGGAACATCCAGCGGTTCTGGCCGATCGCGATCGCTGCCACCACTTCCGTGCCCACGGGGAGCTCGATCGCCCGTCCGAGCGCAAAGGGCAGGTCGACCGTGACCTCGGTGGCCGTCAGGTCGAGCACGCGTACGCGCCACACGAGGTCGCTCGCGTTCAGGATCGCCTCGTCGCCGCCCGGATGGTCGTGGGCGACGGCGATCTCCATCGCGCCTTCGCGCGCGCGGAGCTGTTCAAGCGAACGGCGCCACTCATTGGTCCGTGATCTCGATGCCGGCATGGCTCACCTCCGCACGCCTTCCGCTGCACTGGCTGCAGGAATGGACGCAGGTACCGCCTGTCCTCCGCGGATGTCACATCGATCCGCGGCAACAGGACTGTCCTGTCAATCGGCGCGGAAGGGCCGCGAGTTGTGCGCCAATGCGTCCCGCAGCGCAAGAACCAGCGAAAGGTGGGTGTTCGCCTCGCCTGCATCGGGCGCATGGCCGCCGTATCGGACCCTGTAGAAGGCCTCGGCGATCGGATGGAACGCGCCGCCCACGGCCGGATGCTCCTTGGCGAGGCTCTCCGCATAGGCCCGGGGCGAGAGGTGCTCGGGCTTCTCGAAGCCCGCGCGGGAGAGCGTGCGCACCGCCTCGACGTAGAACGCGGCGTGCCGCTCGAGGCGCCGCCGCTCGCGCGGCGCCAGCCGCTCCACGTGGAGCGCGGTGCGGAGTCTGCGGCGGCGTACCACCACGATGAGCGCCGCGAGTCCGGCCGCGCCCAGGCACACGCCCACGGTGGTGAACCAGAATCCGCCCGCCTGCCCGAGGCTGAGTTCCGCGGCGACGTCCTGCATGCGGCGCGTGACCGATTCGAGCCGCTCGGTGATGGCGTCGCGCCAACCCGAGCGCATGCGGCTCGCGAACTCCTGCTGCGAGCCCGAGTCGTACGCCACGACGTTCGAGTTCCAGAGGAACTCGAGCCTGCTGTAGATCCACCGGAATCGGTCCGCCACGGAACGGTTGCGATCCTGGATCTCGAGCAGGCTGTCCTCCGGGGTCGCATCGACCGCGGTCCATGCGTGCTCGCCCGTGCGCACCTCGACCCACGCGTGCGCGTTCGACTCGCGCACCACGTAGTACCGGCCGCTCTCGTCGTACTCCATGGCGATGAAGCCCGTGACGATGCGCGACTCGATGCCGAGGCTGCGCAGCACCGCGCAGAGCCCGCTGGCGAAGTACTCGCAGTGGCCCGCGCGGTAGCGCGTGAGGAAGCTCACGATCGGGTCCTCGTCGGGGACGCGCGCGAACATCGAGAGATCGGTGGTGTAGCTGAAGCGCGACCGCATCCAGCTGGCGATCGCGCGGGCGACCTCGCGGCCATGCGTCCAGCGCTCGGCGGGCGTGGCATCGGGGCCCGGCTCCGGCGGGACATTCATGCTCCGCGAAGCGTCGGCGAGGATCTCGCGCGCGATTCCGGCCACTTCGGGCACGGGGAAACCCGAGTTCCTCCCCTCGCGCTCGCGCCGGCCGAGGGACAGATCCTCGAGCGTCGCCGCGTCGGGCACCGTCTGCACGAGCAGCTCGTACGACCACGGCCGGCCCAGACGGTCGAGCGATGCGTCGCGCAGGAGCAGCGTGCGCGGGTCGACCGAGATCGTGCGCGGCACGCTCGTGGAGATCCCCACGGGCGCGTAGATCGAGAAGAGCTCCTCGCTGGCCACCGAGCGCATCTCGAATCGGGCGCGGAACGGCGGGCGCGGCGGCTCTCCGGCCGTCCGCAGCAGGCTCACCGCACCGCCGTCGACGGGCGTGCGGAAGGTGCTCGTGCCCGCGCCGCTGCGACGGGCCATCCACCGTTCCTGCGCCGCGTCGTAGCGGTCGAGCACCGCGCCGCGAAGGAGCAGCGGACGCGCCGACTTCACGGGCTCACCCGCCGGATCGATCCACTGTACGGTGAAGATCTCGCGCCGGCTCTCGCTGATGCGGTCGCCGCGGCGGAGGTCGATCTCGTCGTTGAAGCCCGTGACCGATTCGCCTACGAGCTGGTTGAGACGCACCTTGCCGAAGCGCGGGAACAGGAAGAAGCACAGCGCACTGCCCGCGAAGATGAGGAGCAGCGCCACGCTCGCGAGGCCACGGAACTGGGGCGCGGCGCGGCGTCCGTACGCGAGCTCGAGCGGCGGCGCGAAGCCGGGCGCCGCGGTGCGGGAGGCGCGCGCCGTCTCCGCTCCGTGCGAGAGCCGGTAGAGCATCGCCGTCCACGCGGCCACGCCTCCGTAGGCGAACACCAGCAGGCCGAACGCGAGCGTCACGCTCTCGAGGCAACCGACGAGCACGAGCATCGTGGCGATCGACAGTCGCTGCCGGTCGTCGCGCTCGCCGCGACGCGAGAAGAGCTTGATGAGCAGCAGCCACAGGAGAAAGCGACCGAGCGACTCCATGGCGTCGGCGAGCCCGCCGCTGGCGAGGAAGTCGAGCGCCGCGAGCCCGAGCGCGCCGAGCGTGAGGATGTTCGTGGCCCAGGGCGGCAGCGTGCGGCCGCGCGGCCCCTCGGTGACGTACCAGCTCAGCACGGCGAGCACGACGCCCGTGAAGAGCATGGTGAAGTCGAGCTCGGCGATGGCGAAGGCCACGATCGCGAGGAGCACGAGCACGAAGCTCATGAACCGGTACTGCCGGAGGAGCCTCATGTGCGCGCCTCCGCTCCCGCAGCCGCTGCGGCGACCGCGATCTCGACGAGCGACTGCAGCTCGCGGGCACGGAAGTGCCACGCGTCCGGCGGTGCGATGTCGAGGTCGGTGCGGTCTGGATGCACGACCACGACCGTCGCGCGCTCCTCGCTGGCACCGAGGCCGTTGCCTCTGCCGCGCGGCGCATCGAGGTCGATCGCCGCGAGCAGCGAGAGCAGCTTCTCCCGGTGGAAATGACCCTTGCGCAGCGACACCGGCGGCAGCTCGAAGCCGGCCACGCTCAGCGCGTATTCGTAGCCCAGACGGTCGGCGAGCGCGAGGAAGCTCGCTGCGAGCACGATGGCCTGCTCCTCGAGCGCGCGTCCATCCTCGCCGTCGGTCACGCGAAGCGAGGCCGTGGGTGTCCGCAGGTCGACGAGCACCCGCACGCGCGGCGGCACCGAGCGACTGCGCTCGATGGTGGCGAGCTGGCCTGTTCCCGCGAGGCGCTTCCAGGCGATGCTGCGCACGCTGTCGCCGGGGCGGTACTCGCGCACGCCGAAGAAGTCGTCGAATCCACCGGGCCTCGAGGACAGGCGTTGTCCGCCCACGCCGCCCGAGGTGACGCGCGCGAGGATGTCGGCCCGCAGCGGCCTGATCTCGGGATGGATGAGCACCTCACCCTGCTGTGCGAAGCGGAGGGATTTCCGCATCAGGCCGAAGGGAAAGGCGGTGGTCACCTCGAAGGCGCCCAGCCGCACCGGTCCGCGGCGGAGCGGGCGGTAGACCGCCTCCGCGTGCAGGCGCTCGCGTGGCCCCACATGCATGATCCACGCCGGGCCCGCGACCGCGAGGGCGGCTGCGTCCACGCGCTCGTCGGTGCGGAGGTCGTACGCGGGAATCCAGTGCGAGCGGTTGGCGATCTCGTAGCGGATGAGGAGCGGCTGCCCGACCTGGCCGCGGCGCGGTTCGACGCGGACGGCGTGCACGGCCATCATCATGAAGCCCGACACGATGCCCGAGACGAGGAGTCCCGCGAGCAGGAAGCCGAAGGTCCACACCAGGAGGTTGTTCGGACGCCCACCTGCGGCGAGTCCGACGGCGAGGATCGCCACGATGTAGACAACGCCCGCCTTCAGGAGGCGGGTGCTGCGCTTGGGGCGGCTGCTGCTCGCGGACACCACCGCATTGTTGCAGCGCGCCCGATGCACGGGAAGCGTGCTCGGCGCTCAGCCCAGAAGTCGCGTGCTTTCCGGTCCGATCTCGGGCGCATCGGCGCGCAGGCCGAGGATGCGCCAGTCGCGGATGTCGGCGGTCGAGAAGGCGCGGTGCTCCATCTCCCTGTCGCCGCGCCCCGCGCGCCCGAGTCCTCCGTCGACCGTGGCCTGCTCGACCGCGAGCCAGTCGGAGGCTGGTGCGTGTGCACTTTCGCCGGCGCGAGCGGACGAAGCGATCCGCGCCAGGAACGCGACGTCGGTGCGCGATGCGTGCCGCGCCCGCGCCTGTGCGAAATCGGACCATGTGCGCTGCGCAAGCCGCGCGCGGACCATCGACACGCGCGGCGAGAGCAGCAGCGCACCGTCGCCCTGCGCAAGTCGGGTGAGTTCGTCGACCGGTGTCATCCAGACCTGGCGGAAGGCCCCGCGCTTGCCCGCGGCGCAGATGGCGGCGCGTGGACCAGGGGGAATGCCGCGACGGTCGTGCGGACCGCCGGGCACGCCGGGGGACAGCGTTTCCGCCGCCTCCGCAGCAGGCACGAGCGCGAGGGAGATGGCGGAGCCCGCCTCGAAGGGAACGCCCGCGTGCGGCAGCGGCTCCTGCACGAAGTGCGCGGCCAAGGCGTCGACGAGCTCGAGCGCGGGGCGGAGGAGCGTCGCGGGGACCTCCAGCAGCTCGAACTCGGGGCGCCCGATGCGCGCCAACCCCACCGTGGTGATCCAGAATGGTCCTCTCTCCCGGTCGTGCGCCGCCAGTTCGATGCGGTAGAGGTGGCGCTCGTCGACGAGTTCGCCTGCGTCGGGGCCGAGGAAGAGGCGCGCGAGCTCGGCTGTGGACCAGGCGACTCCCAGCCCGGGGTCGTATGCGAGCCGCGTGCGCGCACCGCCCGCGCGGGCAACGGTGGCGACGAGCGCGACCGCATCATCGACGGGGCGCGCCGCGTCGAGGAGCGTCTCCACGAAGATGACCCAGCGCGCATCGCTGGCGCGCCCATCGGGAGATGCACCGTCGACCGCCCGCTCGCACCAGCACATGATGCGCGCGGGACGCGATGGAATCGAGAACGCGAAGGCCCAGGCGACGCCGTCGTCGCTGAGCGGGACGGGCTCGACATCCTGCGGCGCCACGCCGAACGACTCGCCGGCGGCTGTGAACGCGTCACCGGGATCAGGCAGTTCGTCGCCCTCGACGAACGCGATGTACGAGACCGGCGCAGGCTGCGCCATCGCCCACGCGGCCTCGGGCGGCAGTCCGATCTGGATGGGCATGTGTTCGCGCGCCATGCGTTCCATGCTACTGGAGGCTCACTCGAAGCGCGGGCGCAGCCGCATGGGCAGCATCAGCGGGAAGTCACCCGCGGCGTGCGCCGCAACGGCGCCATCGGATGAGCCCGCGAGCAGCGCGGCGCACGCAGCGAACGCACGCTCGTCGGCATCGGTCGCACGGGAGAGGCGAAGCCAGCCGTCGGGAGCCGAACGCGCAAGCTCGCGCCATTGGTCGCGCGACTCGAGCGGCTCGACCGCGAGCCACGCCGCGCGCCAACGGAGCGTCGACAGCAGCGCGTCGCGGCGACGCTCGTCGGCCTGGTCCAGCAACTCCGCGATCACGACGCGGGTGTCCTCGGTAGCCGCGCGCTCGGCCGCGCCGAGGCCGATGCCCGCGGCGGCGCGGTCGAGTCGGACGAATGCCGGCGCCCGCACGGGCTCCAGCGCGGGCTCGGCGATCTCGCGCAGGCGCGCGAGGTACGACTCGGCGGCGAAATCGCCGATCGAGGCGCGGAGATCGTCGGCGATCGCGAAGCGCAGGTCCGCCGCGCTGCGGCCCGCGAGTGCGGCACGCCATGGCGCCTCCTCGGCCACCACCGCGCCCTGCCGCGCCGCGCTTCCGCGGAGAAGCGCGCCGAGCAGTCCGCGGATGTTCCGCTCGAGACCTGTGCGTGCCTCGCGATGTGCCGCGAGCAGGGCCTCGCCACGTGCGTGGACGATCGATTCGGCGAGGGCACGCTGCGAGTCGTCGGCGCCCATGCTGCGCACCACCTCGAACGGATTGACGAGCGCGACGGGCGTGAGGCCGCCGATACCCTCCGCTTCTCCCGACGGGCGGTCGGTCCCGAGTTCCGCCAGCAGCTCGAACTCGAGCCGCGTGATCGCGATGCGCTCGTCATCCACGGGGATGCGCGCCGCGCGCGCGATCTCGGCGAGCAATCGCTCGTTCGCCGCGCGGTCGAGGGCGCGCACCCGCTCCGTCTTGGACCGCAGCGACGACATGAAGCGCGGGATCCCGCGCAACGCCGCGTCGAGGTCCGCGCCCCGATCAAGCAACCGCAGTTCCTCGCCGATCTCGCGCGGCACCATTTCGGTCTGCGCGGCGAGCTCATCGCGGATGGCCGCGATGCGCGGCGCGAGTCGCCGCGCCTCCTCGGCGGGCAGGCGCACGCGCGCCATGCACGCCGCGATCACGCCCTCGCGCAGCGGCGCGCCGAGCAGGAGCTGCATGCCCCGGTCCCGCCCGGGGAAGAGCGGTGGCTCGGACGGCGGCGCGCTCCCGTCGGCATCGCCATCGACGACGCCTTCGGCTTCCGCGCGGGCCTTGAGGATGGCGTCCGCGGCGCGGTCCGGCGACATGTCGCCGGCAGTGACCGCGAACGTGAGCAGGTCCACGCGATCAGCCACGTCGGACTTGCGGCCGAAGGCCTCCTCGAAGGCGTCGCGCATGGGGATCACGATGTCGACGAGCTGCCGGTAGGCGTCGAGGCGAACCTCGGCGGATCCGGAGGCGAGGAGCGGCCTCAGCTCGGCGTCGCGAACGACGATCCGCTCGTAGATGCGGTCGAACGCGGCGATCTGCTCCTCCGCAACGCCCTCCTGCCGCGCGAGCAGCGAGCGGCCGATCCGCCATGCCGCGCGCAGCGACGGCAGGCTGCGCACGCCCTCATGCAGGTACGCATCGAGCCGCGAGAGGTAGTCATCGCGTCGCTCGCCCTCGGGAATCACCGCTCCGAGTCGCGCGCCCTGCCGCAGCAGTGCGACGCGCAGCCGCTCCGTGGACTCCGCCATGGCGCGGTCATGGGCGCGATCGCGTTCCTGCTGGGCCGTGCGGGCGGCGCGGGCGTCGGTGCCGTCCGCAACGGCGCGCGCAACCGCGCCGTCGAGGTCGGTCCTGTCGGCGCAGAGCGCGGCGAAGTCCTCGCCGAGCTCGCGGGCCGCGGCGGCCGCGGCGACGGAGAGCTCGCGGTATGCAGTCGTGGCCGCGGCGAGCGCCTCGGGCGCGAGTGGCGTGCGGCCGTTGAGCGCGAGCACCTCGAGCGGACCCGGAAGCACCTGTCCGGGCTCGGTGAACATCGCGGATGCGCGGGAGAACTCGAGACGCGCGGCGAGCAGCGAGAGGAACGCATCGGCCTCCGCAGGCAGCTTCTCGTCGAGATCGACGATCAGCGACCGCTCGAGCGCGCCCAACTCCGCGGTGATCTCGCGATGGCGCGCCCACTGCGCCCTCGCCGAACGCCCGTCGGGGAGCCTCCCCTGCCGCCTCTCGAGCGCGACCTCCGCGGCGAACGGCCCCCAGCGCGCCGCCACGGCCGCATCGAGGGCGCGGTCGTAGGCGGCGTAGCGCGCATCGATGATGGCCCACCACTCGGGATCGAATCCGGCGCACCACGACGCCGTCTCGCGCAACTGCGCGAAGCGAACGGGCGGACCGATGCGGTCGAGGCGCGTCGGCGAAGGCCCGCACGCGGACGCGAGCAGCGCCAGCACCGCGAGCAGCAGCCTTCCGGGACACACCCAGGTCGACATCAACGGACTCGCAGGCGTCGGGGCGCTTGGCACGGCCTCGACAGCGTAGCGGTCAGACGACGATGTTCACCATGCGGCCCGGCACGACAACGGTCTTTTTGACGGTGCGCCCAGCGATCGCGGCGACGACCTCTGGATGCGCCAGCACCAGCGCCTCGATCGCGGCGGCATCGGCCTTCGCCGGCACCATGAGGCGCGCCTTGATCTTGCCCTGGATCTGCACGGGCATCTCGACCTCGTCGTCGACGAGCATCGCGGGCTCGCAGACCGGCCAGGAGCCTCCGAAGAAGCCGCCCCCCTTCGTCGACACGACGCCGAGACGCGCGCCGAGCTCGTCGGCGAAGTGTGGCGCGAACGGCCAGAGGATGCGCGCGAAGCGCTCGAGCTGGTCGCGCGTCATGCCGCCCTGCGTGGGATCGACCATCGTCTGCGGACGGGTCGCCGCGTTCACCAGCTCGATCATGGCCGCGATCGCCGTGTTGAACGAGAGTTTCTCGATGTCCTCGCCGACCTTGTGGATCGTTCGGTGCAGGAGCTTCTCGATCTTCGCATCGGGCTGCGCGGCGGCGAGGATCTCGCCGGTCCGCTCGTCGACCGCCAGGCGCCATGCGCGCTGCAGGAAGCGGAACACGCCGATGATGTCGCGCGTGTTCCAAGGCTTCGACGCCTCGAGCGGGCCCATGTA
This sequence comes from uncultured bacterium, assembly GCA_903856525.1. GTDB lineage: Bacteria > Planctomycetota > Phycisphaerae > Phycisphaerales > SM1A02 > QWPT01. Next base: position 15,377 of record CAIOCH010000487.1, read on the forward strand.
CATCTCGTACAGGCGGAAGGTGTCGGCGCCGTACTCGGCGATCACATCATCGGGGTTGATGACGTTCTTCAGCGACTTCGACATCTTGGCCACGATCTGCGCGACCTTCTGGCCCGTCGCCGTCTCGACGAACTCGCCTTCCTTCACCTCGGTCACCTGGTCGGTCGGCACCAGCGACTTGTCGGCGCGCTGGAACGCGTAGCTCGTGATCATGCCCTGGTGGAAGAGCTTCCCGAACGGCTCGGGGGTCGACACCACGCCGAAGTCGAAGAGCATCTTGTGCCAGAAGCGCGCGTAGAGGCAGTGGAGCACCGCGTGCTCGCTGCCGCCGACGTAGAGATCGACGCCGCCCGCATGACAGGTCGCTGCGTCGTACGCGGTCGGAGCGGGCCCGTTTCCGGCGGATTTCCTGCGCGAGAGCATCCAGTAGCGCTCGGCCTCGGGCGTGACGAAATGCGCGGAGTCCTTCGGCGAGCAGTAGCGCAGGTAGTACCAGCAGCTTCCAGCCCAGCCGGGCATGGTGTTCGTCTCGCGCACGACCGGCGTGTCGGGAGCGAGCTGCGCCGGCTCGACGCCCGCGGCGCCCGCGGTCGTGTGCGTCCACTCGCGCGCCTTGGCAAGCGGCGGCTGCGGCGTGTCGCTCTCGATCGGCGAATAGTCGGCCAGCGGCGGCAGCACCAGCGGCAGGTGCGATGCGGAGACGGCGTAGTGATTGCCGTCGGCGTCGTACACGATCGGGAACGGCTCGCCCCAGTAGCGCTGCCGCGAGAAGAGCCAGTCGCGCAGGCGATAGTTGATGCGGAGCGCACCGATCCCCTGCGCCCCGAGCCATTCGATCACGGCCTTCTTCGCGTCGGCGGTCGCGAGGCCATCAATCGAGAGATGCGCGCCCGCGCTGTTGACGGCACGGCCTTCGCCAGAGGTCGCCGCCTCGCCCGTGAAGGGCGTGCCATCGATCTCGACGACCTGCACGATCGGCAGCCTGAACGCCTGCGCGAACTCGAAATCGCGCTCGTCGTGCGCAGGCACCGCCATGATCGCGCCGGTGCCATAGCCCATGAGCACGTAGTCGGCGGTCCAGATCGGGATGCGCGCGCCGGTGGCGGGATTGACGGCGTGCATGCCTGTCGCGCAGCCGGTCTTCTCCTTCGAGGCCTGGCGGTCGATGTCGCTGCGGTTCTTCGCCGATGCAACGTATTTCGCGAGCTCGGTGTTGCCGCGCGAGACGGCCTTCGCGACCAGCGCGTGCTCAGGCGCCACGACCATGTAGGCCGCGCCGAAGAGCGTGTCCGGGCGCGTGGTGAAGACTGTGAGCGGCTCCGAGTCGCCGTCGACGGCAAAGCGGATCTCCGCGCCTTCGCTGCGGCCGATCCATTCGGTCTGCAGCGTGCGCGTCATGTCGGGCCAGTCGACGAGCGCGAGATCCTCCAGCAGCCGGTCTGCGTACGCGGTGATGCGGAACATCCACTGCTTGAGCGGCATGCGCAGCACGGGATGTCCGCCGCGCTCGCTGCGGCCGTCGATGACTTCCTCGTTCGCGAGCACGGTGCCGAGCTTCGGGCACCAGTTGACCGTCTGCGTTCCCAGGTAGGCGAGGCGGAAGGTGTCGAGATGCGCCTGGCGCTCGCGCTTCGTGCATGCGGACCACCGCTTCGTCGCACCGCCCGCCGCGGCGATCTCAGCATCCTCGCGCGCGAGCAGCGCCTCGAGTTCGGCGACGGGACGGGCCTTCTTGACGCTCGGATCGAACCACGACTCGTACGCCTTCAGCCAGATCCACTGCGTCCACCTGTAGTAGTCGGGATCGATCGTCGCGAACTCGCGCGACCAGTCGTACATGAAGCCGAATCGCTGCAACTGCCGGCGGAAGTTGTCGATCGCCTTCTTGGTGGTCACCTCGGGGTGCACGCCCGTGGCGATCGCGTACTGCTCGGCGGGCAGGCCGAACGCGTCCCAGCCCATCGGATGCAGCACGTTGAAGCCCTTGAGCTTCTTGTAGCGGCAGATGATGTCGGTGGCGGTGTAGCCCTCGGGGTGTCCGACGTGCAGGCCCGCGCCCGAGGGATACGGGAACATGTCGAGGCAGTAGAACTTCGGCTTCGACGCATCGAAGCCCTCCTCGCCCGGATTTGGCTGGCGATGACCGTACCCCCTGCCGTCCGGCCACGCGAGCGAGCGCTGCCACTTCTCCTCGACCGCATTCGCATATGCGGCGGTGTAACGGTGCTGCAGGTCGTGTGCCTCTTGTGTCGGCTGCGCGGTCATAAGGCCAGCGATTGTACGGACTGCGGTGTACGGCCCATTTCTGTCGGACTTGCGCCGCGCCGCGGGACCCAGAAGGGACAGGCACGATGCAGACCCCGGACGAGACGCGCCCAGAAGGCCCACGAAGGGACAGGCACCATGCGGAAGCCTGAGTTGCCTGTCCCATTCCGGTTATGCCGATCCCCGTTCGACCTCGGTTGGGCTGTGGAGAGCACGGGTGCCTGTCCCGTAGGACTGGTCCCGTAAGGACTGGTCCTGTTTGGCCGCTGCCTGTCCCGTGTGGCTGGCTGTTCGGGCCGTTGCGGGGCCATGCGACAACCTGCCGGCCGGAGGGGCGCGGGAGATGGCGTGGATTCAGTCCGCCGGGGTCACTCGGGGATCTCGGCGCTGATCTTGCCGCCCTTGGCTCGGTCGAAGTGCTGCAGGTGCTTGAGGGTCTCGCCCACGAGGTAGAACGAACCCGTGACGCACACCAGGTCCTCGCGGCTCACCGCGCGGGTGGCCATTTCGAGGGCCTCAGGCAAGGACTTCGCGACCTGGCTCATCTTGCCCGAACGCTCGTTGAACAGCTTCTGCAGGTCCTCAGGGTCCGCCGCCCGCGGGTTTCCCGCGGCGCGGGTGAAGATCACCTTGTCCGCACCGAGGTTCACCTTGTCGATGAGTCCGAGGACGTCCTTGTCGCTGCAGCACCCGAACACGCAGATCATCGAGTCGTAGGGAACGTGGGCCCCCACGCACCGCATCAGCGCCCCGACGGCGGCGGGGTTGTGTGCGCCGTCGACGAGGACACGCGGCCTGTCCCACACGAGCTGCATGCGGCCGGGCACCCGCGTCGCCGCGAGACCCGTGGTGATCTTGTCCTCGGGGCAGTCGAACCCGACCGTCTTGAGGTGGTCGACGACCGCGAGCGCCAGTCCGCAATTCGAGGCCTGATGCTCGCCTGGCAGCGGCACGGGCAGGTGCTCGAGGCGGGAGGACTTGGAGTAGAGGCAGACGCGGGTGTGCGGCCCGAGGTCCTCGGTGACGCAGAACCGCGCCGAATAGTCGATGTCCTTGTTGACGATGCGCAGCGGCGCACCCGCCTTCTCGGCGACCTCGGCGATGGCCTGCTGCACGCCGGGTTCGCTCTCGAAGATGAACGCGGGGACGTCCTTCTTGAAGATGCCCGCCTTCTCGCGCGCGATCTCCTCGAGCGTGTTCCCGAGCAGCTTCATGTGGTCGAAGTCGATCGACGTGATCACGCACGCCTCGGGACGGATCACGTTGGTCGAGTCGAGCCGGCCGCCGAGTCCGACCTCGACGACGGCGATGTCCACGGCCTGCTCGGCGAAGTACTTGAAGCAGAGCGCCGTCACGACCTCGAAGAACGTGGGCTCGACCCCCGCCTTCTCCGCGGCCTTCGCCACGGTCTTGATTCCCTCGGCGAACACCGCGCGATCGATCGGCTGCCCGTTGATCACGATGCGCTCGCGAAGCTCCACCAGATGCGGGCTCGTATAGACGCCCACCGCGTAGCCGCATGCCTGCAGCATCGACGCGATCATCGCGACGGTGGACCCCTTGCCGTTGGTGCCGGCCACGTGCACGGTGCGGATCTGCTCGTGCGGATTCCCCAGCTTCGCCAGCAGCTGCTGCATGCGATCGAGCTTGAAGGTCTGCTCGTTGTACTTGACCGAGCGCATGCGCTCGAAGTCGGTCCGCTCCATCAGGTAGCGCACGGCAGCGGCGTATCCGTTGATGTCCGAAGCGCTCTTGGGCGCGCGCCCCTCCGAGGAGCGGCCGGACCGCATCTCGAGCGGCCGAACGCTGGCGATCTCCTCGGGCCGCGTTGCCCGGAGGCCGAGCTGCCGCGCAGGCGGCTGCAGTGTCGTCTGCCGTGGTGAAGCCGCTGCGATCGCCTTGAGCGTCGCTTCGGATCGCTGCGCGGAGGGCGGCGTGACGGAGGCGACCGTCTCGACGACGGGGACCGAGGGTTGCCTGGCGCCCGCGGTGGGCGACTTCGATGCGGACTTCGCCGATGACTTGGCGGTCGCGGCGGGCGCCGCGGAAGGCTCCCGCTTGGCCGAGGAGGCCGCGTGGACCGGAACGGACCCGGACGGAGGTGCCGGCGGAAGCGAGGACGCGGCGAGTGAGGCGCCAGACTTCGCGGACTCCTTGCCCGAGAAATCCTTGCCCACGGGATCCTTGCCCACGGGATCCTTGCCCACGGAATCCTTGCCCACAGACCTGGAGGCTGCCTTCTTCTCGGCCTTCTCGCGCTCGACGTCTTTCGCGAGCGGCACCTTCGGGAGCCGCGAGGGCGTCGCAGCGCTCACCGATCTTGCAACCTGCCCGCCAGAGGGTCTGGTGGGAGCGGGCTGCTTCTTCGACTTGGGCTCCGAGCCGGAAACGCTGCGCACTGAGCTGCGCGCGGGTTTGTCCTTTGCCATAGGGAAGGAAGTCTACCCAAACGCGCGGTCCAGATCAAATGCTCGATCGCAAGTATCGCTGCGAAAGGCACTTATGATTTTCGACACCCGCCCGGCCGCACGGTTGCTCATTCTGTACCTTCCTCGACATGAACCCGATCGAGCGGAAGCAAGCACTCGCACTGGAGAGCTGGCGCGCCCTGCGCATCCTCAGTGAGTTCGTGGATGGCGTCGAGACCATGTCGAAGTGCGCTCCGGGCGTGGCCGTCTTCGGCTCCGCGCGGCTGAAGCCCGAGCATCCCTCGTATGGCGATGCGGAACGCTGCGGTCGGCTGCTTGCCGAGAAGGGATTCACGGTGATCACGGGCGGAGGCCCCGGCATCATGGAGGCGGCGAACAAGGGCGCGAAGGAGGCCGGTGGAACCAGCGTCGGCCTGAACATCGTGCTGCCGATGGAGCAGCGGCCGAATCCGTTCCAGACCGTCGACATTGAGTTCCGCTACTTCTTCGTACGCAAGGTGATGTTCGTCAAGTACGCCCGCGGGTTCATCATATTTCCCGGCGGCTTTGGCACGATGGACGAGCTGTTCGAGGCGCTCACGCTGATCCAGACGCTCAAGATCGTGCCGTTTCCCGTGGTGCTGGTGGGCACGAAATTCTGGGCGCCGCTCGTCGAGTGGATGAAGTCGACGCTGCGCGATGAGTACGCGACGGTCAGCCCCGGCGACTTCGACATCTTCAGCGTGACGGACAGCGTCGACGAGGCGATCCAGATCGTGTGGGAATCGCACATCGGCCAGCGGGTTGTGGCTCCCGAGCTGCCCCGGTTCGAGTCGGACGATGAGGAACGCGTGTCCGGCGACGGAACGCGCGGCGGGCCGCGGCACAGGCGGCGGGGCGGCGACTCGTGGCATGAGAGTGCGATCTGATGTCGCGGCCACCGACGCCCGACGAGCTGCCCATCCAGCGCGTGCGCGAGGAGATCCGGGCGGCCGCCTGCAACGCGAACCGCCTCGTCGTGGTCGCGCCGACCGGTTCGGGCAAGAGCACGCAGCTGCCCAAGTTCCTCCTCGATGCTCCGGGAATCGCCGGCGACATCGTGGTGCTCGAGCCGCGCAGGCTCGCTGCGCGGACACTCGCCATGCGCGTGGCGAAGGAACTCGGAGATGAGTGCGGCGGCGTGGTCGGCTACGAGACGCGCCACGACCGCAGGGTGTCGGACCGCACGCGCATCCGCTTCGTGACCGATGGTCTGTTCGTCAGACAGATGCAGCGCGACCCCGCGCTCTCGCGGGTGGGTGTGGTGATCCTCGACGAGTTCCACGAGCGATCGGTTGCGGTCGATGTGGCGCTGGGGCTCGTGAAACTCGCGCAGGAGTCGCGGCGCAGCGACCTGCGCATGATCGTGACGAGCGCCACGCTCGAGGCGCAGCGACTGGAGGGATTCCTGGGCTGCCGCACCGTCGTCGCGGAGGGCCGCTCGTTCCCGGTGACCGTGGAACACCTGGCCAAGCCCTCCCGCGAGACGCCGTGGGATCTCGCGGGCGCGGCGATGGAGCGGGTGCTGGACGCGTTCGCTGCCGGCCGAGCGGACGACCCGGGGCACATCCTCGTGTTCATGCCCGGCGCGTACGAGATCATGAAGACCTGCGAGAAGGCGAAGGTCGCGCTCGCCCGCACGGGGATCCAGGCCGATGTGCTGCCGCTACACGGCGCGCTTCCGCCCGACGAGCAGGACCGCGCGGTCTCCCCGGTCGATCCCGCCAGGCGCCGCCGCATCATCGTCTCGACGAACGTGGCCGAGACCAGCCTCACCATCGACGGCGTGCGCACGGTGATCGACTCGGGCCTCGCGCGCATCCACCGCTACGACCCGCTGCGCGGCCTCGACACGCTGCGCGTCGAGCCGATCTCGAGGGCCAGCGCCGAACAGCGCACGGGTCGCGCCGGCCGAACCGCGCCGGGGCGAGCGATCCGGCTGTGGTCGGTCTCCGAGCACGAGCGCCGCGATCCGCACACCGTCGCCGAGGTCGCGCGGATCGATCTCGCGAGCGCGATGCTCGAGACCATGTCGCTGGGCGTGGTCGATTTCGCACGGTTTCCGTGGCTCGATCCACCCGACGCGACGCGCATCGACGAGGCGACGAAGTCGCTGGCGAACCTCGGCGCGCTCGAACCCGCTGGCGCAGGCCACGTGCTCACCGAGACAGGCCGCGCGATGGCGCGCGTGCCGGCACATCCGCGCCTCGCGCGCGCCCTTGTCGAGGCGGCGCGACTCGGCTGCGCGAGCCGCGTGGCCCGCATCGCGGCGGCGC
>CAIOCH010000488.1 GCA_903856525.1 uncultured bacterium
CCTCCGCGGCGCGCACCGCGGCCTCGGCCGCCTCGCGCTCACGCTCGATCTCGACCTCACGCGCACGGTTTCCGCTCGCGACCACCAGGGTCTCGGCGAGCTCGTCGCTGATGTCCAGTTCCTCGACCAGGATCTGCGGCCCGATCTCCTCGACATCGAACACGCTGATCATGCCCAGTGCGCCGATCCTGTCGAGCATCTCGTCGGTCACGCCCTCGATCGGACGCAGCGTCTCGGCGAGGATCTCGAGGCCCTTCGCGAACTCGGTCGGGGTGAGGATGTCGATGTCCCAGCCGGTGAGGCGCGCCGCGAGGCGCACATTCTGTCCGCGCTTGCCGATGGCGAGCGACAGCTGGTCCTCGCGCACGATGATGGTCGCGCGACCGAGCTCGAAGCACAGGCTCACCTCGTCGACGGCCGCCGGGCGGACGGCATTGGAGATGAGCACCTGGCTCGACTCGTTCCAGAGCACGATGTCGATCTTCTCGCCGTTGACCTCGTCGACGATGTTGCGGATGCGGCTGCCGCGCACGCCGATGCAGGCACCCTTGGCGTCGACCTTGGAATCGACGCTGGCGACCGCGACCTTGCAGCGCTGGCCCGGCTCGCGGGCGAGCGCCTTGATCTCGATCACGCGCTCCGCGACCTCCGGCACCTCGGCCTCGAAGAGCCGGCGGATGAAGTCGGGATTGCCGCGGGAGAGGATGATCTTGACCTGGCTGCCCGCGTCGCGGACATCCAGCACAAGGCAGCGGATGCGGTCGCCCGGCTTGAACATCTCGCCGGGGATCTGCTCCGACTTGGGCATGAACGCCTCGGCGCGGTCGACCTGCACGATGAGCGCGGGACCTTCCTGACGCGTGACGGTGCCGGTGACGATCTCACCCTGGCGCTTCGCGAACTCCTCCATGAGCGAATTGCGCTCGTCCTCGCGGAACTTCTGGATCATCACCTGCTTCGCGGTCTGCGCCGGGATGCGGCCGAGACGCTCGATGGGGATGTCCTCGCGGCCGGTCGGGTTGCCCTCGTCATCGACGAGGTTGCGCCAGATGCTGATCTTGCCGCTCAGGCGGTCCATCTCGCAGCCGAACTCATCGGTGTCGAGCGAGTCGAAGTGCTTGCGGGCCGCGCTGATCATCGCCATCTCAAGGTCTCGAATGAGATGCTCGCGGTCGACGTTGCGATCGCGGGCGATGGAATCAAGGATGCGGAGCGTTTCGGAATTCATGGGATGTGGCCTCTGGCGGCTTGGATGTATGGAGCGAGAGCTGGGATGTCTCCGCCGCGGGAGGCGGCGGCCTGAAACGAAGACGACCACGGGACGAGTCCCGTGGCCGGTCGACGAGGGGCACCGAAGCCGCCCTCTGCATGCACCGTGTTCGATCCGTGCGGATCAGACAGTCGGGTCAGAGGCGCCTCCGATGGCTTGCACGAACGGAAACGCAGTCGCCGCGCGACTCAGACGCGGGAGATGCGGAAACACCGCAGCACTCGCGCTTCATCGCGCAGCCTTGCGCCTCGCTCGGGGCGGAGCAGAGATGAGACCTCACGGGCCTCATCGCGTGCATCCGACCCGAACGGTCCGGCAGCTTGACGGATCACGGGGTTGAAGAACACCTGGGATCAGAAGCATGGGACAAACCGCTCGGTCGTAGACCGGAAAACAGACGCGACGGACGCAACAGACGCGGCCGCCGAGCCTTGAAAGATATCGAACCTGAGGGTTCGGGTCAATCGCACCCGCAACGGAAGTGCGCCGGCAGGACGTACGGACCCCGTACGCGCGTCGGAAGCACCCCTCAGCGCGGGCGAAACAACCTTACTCAAGTCCCTCAGGCAAAGAGCGTTACACAAATCCACGAACCGCCGGTTCGGGGAAGTTTGAGTCTAGGCCCCCGCCCCGCCAAGGTCAACCCGCTCGGTTGGCGCCACGGAACGCACGACCCTGAGCGCCCGATTGCCGCGCATCTGACCGAGTTCGGCCAGGAACTTGGGACGCCCCTCGACCCCCAGCACGACGGGGCTCTTGGCGGGCCGTTGGGTGACGATCAGGTCGCCGACCTCGAGTCCGCGCAGTTCCCGCATGGAGATGGTGGTGGTGGCGAGCGTCGCCTCCAACTCGACCCGCGCGGCGGAAAGGCCGCTGGCGATCCGATCCGCTGCATCCGATCCGCTTGCGCTCCTACCCGACACGAACCAGCTCTGCGCGGAGAGGTCCTCCACGAGGGGCTCGATCGAGTTGTAGGGGATGCAGAGGCGCATGCGCCCTCCCCGGTTCATCAGCTTGACCTCGAAATCGACGACCACGACGACCTCGTTGGGCGGGACGATCTGCACGAGCTGGGGGTTGGACTCCATCTCGCCGAGCGCGAACTCAATGCGGCGGATGCCCTGCCAGGCCTCGGTGAGCGCTGCCATGGCGCGGTGCAGGATGCGCTGGATGAGCCGCGTCTCGATGAGGGTCATCGGGCGGCGCGGGACGAAGAGGTCCTTATTCGAGCCTCCGAGCAGACGGTCGATGATGGGAAAGATCACCAGCGGCGAGACATCGAGGCAGATCTGCCCCTCGAGGGGCGGACAGCGGATGAGGTTGAAGCTGGTCGGATTCTCGCTCTCGGAGACGAACTCCGAGTAGGTCTTCTGCGACGCGTCGCGGATGGTCACCTCGACGATGGTGCGCAGGTGTCCCGAGAGCGAGGCGCCGAAGTTCCGCGCGAATGTCTCGTGCAGCATGCGCAGCGCGCGCATCTGGTCCTTGGAGATGCGCTCGGGGCGCTTGAAGTCGTAGGCCTCGATCTCGATGCGCTCGCGGTCGCGCCGGGCGCGGGAGAAGATCTGGGTGGGCGGCGCTTCGGCCGACACCGGGGCGGGCGCACTCGCTGCATTGAGGAGCGCGTCGATGTCGGACTGGTTGAGTACCTCGGTGCCCATCAGTTTGTCCCACTGGGTGTGCTTCCGGCTCCGCCGGCGGACACGGACCGCTGCGGATCCGGATCGCGGGTTCTCTCATCGGCCGCGCCGCGCGCGAGCCTGCAAGGTTTCGGGACGCTCCCGCATCCCCCGACGGCGACGCGGACGGAGGCGCTCCCCGCATCGAAGCGATCAGCAACCCGCCTGGGTCGGGACCGTAGGATGCGCGCCATGAGAACCCTCGGCCGAGCCGTCGCCTTTCCGCGTTGCCTTGCGATCGCAGCCGCGACCGCTCTTGTGGTGGCGCTCTCGAGCGCATCGGTGGGCGCGGCCGCGGCGACCGGCGGGGTGTCCGCAAGGCAGGAACCGCCCCGACTGCCATCCATCCCCGGGCTGTCGCTGCCCAAGCGCAACGCTCCCGCAGCGCCTCCGATGACGCTGTTCGGCGACTCTCGCGACCAGGTCGACACAGCGGTGGCGGTCTCGCAGGCGAAGGCCACCGCAGGGGCGGACGTCCCCATCGCCATCACCTTCCGCCTCGCGTCGGGCTACCACATCTGGACCAGGCCCGGGCCCGTGGGCGACGGGTACGCCGAGTTCAGCGGCGCCATCCGCACCGAGGTGACGCTCAACCCCGATGGGGAGGGCAAGTCGAGGCCGGTCGCGGGCATCGAGTTCAACGCGGCCTTCATGCAGTGGCCGGAGGTGCACGGCGTCAAGGCCGACCTCGGCGACGGCCCGATGAACTACGCGGTGTACGAGGGCAACTTCGCGGTGTTCGTGCCGATCTCGATCGCGCGCGACGCGAAGCCGGGGCTGATCGAGATCCCCATCACGGTCGACTTCCAGGCCTGCAACGACGTGGGATGCAGCGCCCCCGCCACGGCGGAGCTCAAGGCGACCATCGAGATCGTCGCCGATGCGGCCGCCGTCGGCGATACGGTGGCCGCAGGGAGTGTGTTCACGCCATTCGACCCGGCGGTCTACGCCCGCATCCGCGCGGGCGATGGGCCGAGCGAACTCCTCGAGTTCAACCTCTTCGACCTCCGCTTCTCGATCGACCCGACCGGCGCGGGATTCCTGCTCCTGCTCGCGATCGCCGCGGCGGGCGGCCTGCTGCTGAACTTCACCCCGTGCGTGCTGCCCGTGATCCCGCTCAAGATCATGGGGCTCTCGCAGGCGGCGCAGGGCAACCGCTCGAAGTGCTTCTCGCTCGGATTCGTCATGTCGCTCGGCGTCGTGGCGTTCTGGATGGCGCTCGGCCTGGCCATCGCCACGATCAAGGGCTTCGAGACCACCAACCAGCTGTTCCAGAAGCCGGAGTTCACCATCGGCGTCGGCATCGTGATCGCGGTCATGGCGGTGGGCATGGCTGGCTTCTTCTCCATGAAGCTGCCCGACTGGATCTACATGGTCGAGGCGAAGCATGACTCGTACACGGGTTCATTCCTCTTCGGCATCATGACGGCGATCCTGTCGACTCCCTGCACCGCGCCGCTCATGGGTACGGCCGTCGCGTGGGCGACGACGCAGGGTCCGGCGACGATCCTCACCGTGTTCGCAGCGGTGGGTGCGGGCATGGCGTCGCCGTACCTCGTGCTCTCGGCGAAGCCCGAGTGGATCGACCGCATGCCGCGCACGGGGCCCGCGAGCGACCTCATCAAGCAGGTCATGGGACTGCTGCTGCTCGCAGCCGCCGCGTACTTCGTGGGCGCGGGACTCGCGGGGCTCATGGTCGCCCCGCCCGAGCCGCCGAGCCACGCCTACTGGTGGGTGGTGGCGGCGTTCGGCACCGCAGCCGGCGCGTGGCTCGCATGGCGCACGATCCGCATCACGGCCAAGGCCTTCAACCGCGTGGCGTTCGGCGGACTGGGTGCGTTCATCCTCGCGGTGAGCGCGCTCATCGGACTCTCGCAGACCGCCAAGGGTCCCGTCGACTGGACCTACTACACGCCCGCGCGGCTGGAGGCGGCGCAGCAGGAAGGCAAGGTCGTGGTCGTCGACTTCACCGCCGAGTGGTGCGCCAACTGCAAGACGCTCGAGGCGCTGGTGCTCAACACGCCCGCCGTGTCGAAAGAGCTGAACGCCGACGACGTGGCCGCGATCAAGGTCGACCTCACGGGCAACAACACCGACGGCAACGCGCTGCTCAAGGCGTCGAACCGCGTCACCATCCCCCTGCTGCTCGTCTATGGGCGCGACGGGACCCTCGTCATGAACGCGACCGAGTACACGCCCGCGCAGGTGCTGGCGGCGATCGAGGAAGCACGCAAGTCGGGGGCGAGCGGTGGCTGAGACCTTCCTCTACTCGGTGCGCTCGACCTTCACGAACGCCGCAGTCCGTGCCGACTTCATCGCCTGGCTGCGCGACGGCCATCTCGCCGACGTCGTCGAGGCGGGAGCGCTCGACGCCGAGATCGTGGAGTTCGATGCGGAAGCAGGCGCAATCGGCGATGTCGAGACGCGCTACCACTTCGCCTCGCGCGCGGCGTTCGACGCGTATGCGAACGGCCCCGCCGTGCCGTTGCGCGCGGAGGGCGCGGCCAAGTTCCCGCCGTCGCGGGGCATCGTCATGACGCGGGGCACGGCGATGTCCTCGCTGCGCATCGGCGGCTGACCCGAGGCGCACCCGCGCGCTATCGCCCGATGGCCGGATCGAGGCGCGCCATCGCGCGCTCGGCGTCGTTCCGCTCGCGCTCCGACAACTGCGCCAGCGGGTCGCGCCCGAGGCGTGCGCTGATCGAGAGCGATTGCGCATAGGCCTCGAACGCGCTCCGGCGCGTCGCCATGGCTTCGCCGGAGAAGTCCGCGCGCGCCGATGCGGCCTCGAGCGCGAGCGCGAGATCGAGCCTCCGACGGGGATTGTGCGGAGCGCGCACCACCGCCGCCTCGATCGCGGAGATCGCCTGCCTGCACTCCGCGGCGTCGAGGCGCCCCTCGCGGAGCCGAAGCATGGCGATGTCGGCGCGGAGGCCTGCGAGTCCCTCGCGCAGACCGCGGCGCTGGACGATCAGCCAGGCATCATCGAGGAACCGGTCCATCCGCGCGGGGTCGAGTCGCGCCAATTGCCCGTACTGCCGCGCGGCGGCGGCGAGCGCGAAGGAATCGGTGGCCCAGTCGTCGGTGGCGAGGATCGCTGCCGCCTGCTCCCGCGCGGCGACCTCCCGCGCACGGAACTCGGGCGCGCGGGCGGCATCGCCGGCGCGCGATTCGGCGATGGGCGTGAGCAGCGCCGCCGCACGCGCAAGGCGTCCGTCGCGCACCACGGCCTGGAACACGAGGAAGCCGTTGGCGACCAGACTGCTCGCGGCGAGCACCGCCACCACCGCGCGCAGGCGCGTGCCGACGGCATCCGCCGGCCCCAGCGTGGATCCGGCGGCGAGCAGCGTCAACGCCAGCGCGCACGGTCCGGGCGCCCAGAGCACCATGTCGAGCTGGGCATGCGCGAGCACCACCACGGCCGCACCGAACGCGGCCACCGCCAACGACCGCGCGGTGAGCTCGGCGCACGCCTGCGCTGCGACGGCGGCAACGATGACTCCCGCCATGAGCCCGGCTGTCCGGAACGCGAACCAGAGGATGTCGACGGTCGGCGCCTCGATCACAAGCTGCAGCAGCATCGACGCCACGCCGATCGCGAGCGCTGCGCCAAACGCGGTTCCGCGGATGAAGGAGCGATCGGCGTCGGTCACCTCCGCGTCACCGACGGAGACGGACGGAATGCGCGACCGATACGCGATCACCAGCACCGCGATCCAACAGGCGCTGGTGGCGCCGAGCGCCACGAGCCAATCCGCGAACACCGAGTGCAGGCTCTTGACGTCCTCGGGACAGACCGCAGGCTTGGCGGCCGCAAAGGCCTCCTGCACGCGGTCGGGGCCGACGCCGAGGAGCGGATGCAGGCCCTCCGCCAGCATCCTGGCCCCTCCCTCGAGGTAGTAGGCGCGGAAGAGCAGGCTCAGTTCGCCGATGCGCTCACCCCACAGGACGTCTGCGAAGCCGCGGGCGACGACCGCGCCAAGCGCGAGCGCAGCAGCCGCGAAGACGACGAGCCCGCGGGGCGACCGGTCGGACCGGGTGAGCCACGCGACCGTCATCGCGCCCATGCACGCGGCGCCGATGGCCCCCTTGCCCCCGTTCACGGCCAGAAGCGCCGCGCAGGCGAGTGCGGCAAGCGCCAGCAGCGCGGTGTTGCCCGACTGCTGCACGCGCCGCCCGCTCCACGCCAGCGCCACGAGCGCCACCAGCCCCGCCGCCATCATGCTGGAGTAGGAGTTCGACAGCGCGAACCAGCCCGTGGCCTCGGGCTGCATGAGCCGGCGCTCGTAGGTGAGCGCGGCGCTCGAGTCATCGGGCCAGCCACGCTCGGCGAGGAACGCAGCGCGCGTCTCGCGGTAGAGCTCCACCATGGCGGGGTGCTCGACGAGCACCTGCACGGCGCCGCGCACGGCGAGCATGGCGATCACGCCGAGCAGCACGGCGACTGCGATGGCCCTCATGCGGCGGTCGCGCACCGCGTGGGCGACCGCCACGAAGCCGACCATGGCCGCGCACCAGGTGGATCCTCGGAAGGCGTTCCCCGCCCACGGTCCGATCGCGTGGAAGAGGACGACGGGCACCGGCAGCAGCGCCAGCACGAGCATCCAGGGATGCACGCCCGATCCGCAGCGAGCGCTCCCACCACCGCGGTCCACCCCCGCAGACGCACGCCCCGCCCGGTGCTCGCCGAGCAGCGCCGCGAACGCGCCACCGAGGAGGAGCAGGTCGAGCTGCAGCGATCCCCGCTGCGCCATCGCCAGGAGTGGCATCGCCTCGAGCGCGGGATCGACATCGGCGAACCACACCGCGGGCTCGATGACCACGAGCGCACGCAGCGCCGCGACCACCAGCACCACGAGGAAACCGTAGAGCCGGAGCCGCTCCGCGCCGCTCATCCGCCGCCCGCCTTCGGACGGCCGGCAGGGGTGTCCTCGATGCGCGCCACGCTCGTCTCGAGCACCAGCATGACGAGGAAGATCCCGAAGAGCTGCAGTCCGACGAGCGCCGCCTGCCAGGGCTTCATGAGCCCGAGGCCGATGCCGCTCATGGCGGTGACCGCGGTGAGAAGCCAGAGCACGACCACGGCGCGGCGCTTGGAGAGCCCGAGCTGCACGAGCCGGTGCGAGATGTGCTCATGCCCGCCCACGAAGGGGCTGCGGCCGCGGCGTACGCGCCAGATGGTCACGTACACGCCGTCGTAGAGCGGGATCGCCAGCACGAGGATGGGCATGAACACGCCGTACCACGCGGTGCCGAGCGCGTAGTCGGGATGGGCCGCGTCGACGAAGGTGGTGCGGGCCGCCATGCAGGCGAGCATGTAGCCCACGAACAGCGAGCCGCCGTCGCCCATGAAGATCGAGGCGGGCGGGATGTTCCACACCAGGAAGCCCGCGAGCGATCCCGCGAGGAGCGCCAGCGCCGAGGCGATGAACCACTGCCCGTTGAGGATGGTGGCGACCATGAAGCACAGCGCCGCGATCATGCCGATGCCGCCGGCGAGTCCGTCCATGTTGTCGATGAAGTTGAAGGCGTTCACCACGACGACGATCCAGGCGACGGTGATGACGATGCTCACCAGCTCGCCGCCGCCGTCGCCGAGGAACGATGCGAGTAGCCGCACGTCGGAGAGCAGCACCGTGGCCAGCGCCACCCCGAGCTGCAGCGCCAGCTTGGGCCAGGCGGAGAGCGCCCGGCGGTCGTCGTAGAGGCCCATGAGGTGGAGGACGAGGGCGCCGGTGACGATGACCAGCCAGTCGCCCTGCGTGGCCGCCACGCGCTCGAGGTGCGGCGCGATGGCGGGCGCCCACTCGGCCAGCTGCTCGGGTGCGACGACGACTCCCACGAGGGCGAGGGCGATGGGCCCGATGACCGACCAGAAGATGGCGATGCCGCCGATGTTGGGGATCGGGCGCAACTCCTTCACGTGCCCCCTCGCACCCGGGGTGTCGAGCGCGCCCACGCGGGCGCCGAGGCGGGCCAGCACGCCCGTGAGCGGCGCGGAGATGGCGAAGCCGAGGAGAAGGAGCCCGAGGACGATGCCAAGCATGTGCTCGGGTAAGGTACACGCGATGAGCGCCCTCCGATCCGTCACGCTGTACTGCTCGAGCTCGCGCAGCCTCGACCCCCACTTCTCGGTGGCGGCGCGCGCCGCGGGAGAGCTGCTCGCCGCCCGCGGCATCACGCTCGTCTACGGCGGCGGCGGACTGGGCCTCATGGGCGAGGCGGCGCGTGCCTGCAAGGCGGCGGGCGGGCGCGTCGAGGGGATCATCACCCGCAAGTTCCTCGACCTCGAGCAGGGCTGGCTCGGCTGCGACGAACTCGTCGTGGTCGACACGATGCGCGAGCGCAAGCGCATCCTCATCGAGCGTGCCGACGCGTTCCTCGTCCTTCCCGGGGGCATGGGGACCTTCGAGGAGTTCTTCGAGACGCTGGTGGGCCGGCAGATCGGCGACCACGCGAAGCCGATCGCGGTGCTCGACGACCACGGCTACTACCTGCCGCTCCAATCGCTGATCGAGCACGCCATCCGAGAGAAGTTCGCGCGCGAGGCGCTGCGCGAGGTGCTGCACTTCGGCACCGACCTCGCCGCGCTCGTCGACTGGCTCGATGCCTCGGTCAAGTCTCCCGTCCACGCCGACCCGGAGCGGTTCCTGCCGATGGGCCCCAAGGTCCCGACCGCCTGACGCGCTCCGCATGAAC
>CAIOCH010000489.1 GCA_903856525.1 uncultured bacterium
CCGTGGCCTGCTGAGCGCGGGCCGATACCGAGAAGCGATCGAGCGCAGCGGGCGCGGCTCAAGCGATCTTTCGATCGTGCTTGCGCGCACACTCGAACACGCGCCGCGTGGCGCCGATGCAATGACCCACGCCGCCGAAACCGCCGCCGATGAACTGCTTTCTGCGCGCCTGCGCGAACTTGAGCGGCTCAACGTGCTTGGGCAAGTTGCGCCGATGATCGGGCTCTTCGGCACGGTCTACGGCATGATCGTCGCCTTCCAGACGATCGCGTCGACCGGAGGCAGCGCCGATCCGGTGATGCTCGCGGGCGGCATCGGCACGGCGCTGGTCACGACCTTCTGGGGGCTGCTGATCGCGATCCCCGCCACCAGCGCCTACGCGATGGTGCGCAACCGCGCGATCGCGGTGTCCGACGAGGCGCTCGCCGAGGCCGACGGGCTGATCGCGCTGTTCCGGCCGGCGAAGGACGCCGAGGGGTCCGCGAGATAGTCGATGCCGCGCACGCGACGCCGGTTTCCCAACGCCGAGATCGAGGCGAACCTCACGCCGATGATCGATGTCTCGTTCCTGCTGATCGTGTTCTTCGTGCTGGTGTCGCGGCTGAGCGATGCGGAGCAGGCGCCGCTCACGCTGCCCGCGGTGCGCGAGGGCGTCGCGACGCGGGCGGGCGACCAGGCCCGGATCGTCGTCAACGTGCTGCCCGGTGACGCGGGGGCGATCGCGGGATACGCGATCGGGCCGCGGGTGTTTCCCGCATCCGCCGACGGCGTCGCCGCGCTCGCCGAGCAGCTGGCCGACGGCTACCGCCGCAATCCACGGCTGGCGGTGCACCTGCGCGCCGACCGCGGGGCGCGCTACGAATGGGTGGAGCCCGCGATGCGCGCGGTGAGCACGGCGGCACGGCTCGCCGGGGGAGGCGCGCTGCCGAGGCTCGACCTGGTCGTGCAACCCGATGGGCGCGGGGAGGCGGACGATGCGCGGTGATCCGCAGCGCGCACACCGGCGGCAGGCGCGCGGCCTCGAGGGCGGTGCGCGGCTCTCGCTCGCAATCACGCCCATGATCGACGTGGTGTTCCTGCTGCTGCTCTACTTCGTGCTGACCAGCGGTTTTGCCGACGGCGAGCTGCTGCTGCGCGCGCAGGCAGCGCGCCCGCAGATCGAGGCGGGTGGCGATGCCGTCGACGCCCTCGAGCTCGAGGAGGAGCCGATCGTGATCACGCTGGCACGGGTGCGCGGAGCGACGACGCTGCGGATTTCCGCAGGTCTCGCGCAGCCCGCGGACGAGCAGTCCCTCGAGCGCGTGCTGCGCGATGCGCTGCTGGCGCCCGATCGGCCCAGCGGTCAGTTCGCGGCGGACCATCCCGTGCGCATCGCCCCGTCGGCGGATGTGCCGTGGGAGGACGTGGTGTCGGCGTTCCGCGCCGTCACGGGGGCGGGCTTCCGCTCGATCGCGTTCGGGGGTGGATCGTGAGCGGGCCCGGGGCGGGGCGCGCGGAGACATCGCGGGCGTTCCAGCGCACGTCGGCTGGGGCGGTGACGTTGATCATGTGGACGGCGGGCGCGATGGCGACGGGCGGACCCCTGTGCGACGCAGACTTGTTGCAACCGTGGGCGGCACAGGATGGCGCCCACGCGGCCGGTCGCGGTGCGGATGGAGCGATCGACGAATCGCTGGCACGGGCGTTTCGCGAGTTCCGTGCGGCCGAGGTGGGCGGCGGCTCCGCGGCCGTCGACGAGTTGCAGGCGCGCTGGACGCAGCCGTTCAGCGCGGAGCGGGGCCAACTGGCACGGCGGGCGATCGAAGCGCGGGCGAGGGCGACGACTGCGTCGGCCCTGGTCGATGCCGAGGATGCGCTCGCGCGCGAGCGGTTGATGCTGGCGGAGCGGTTGGCGGCAGCCGATGCGGCTGCGGCGCGGGAGCTCTTGCTGGAGTACGCGGAGGACCTGCTGTTGCGCCGGCTGGTTGCGGATGGAAGCGATGGCGCCCTGGCCATCGGCATGCCGACGGCGCGGCAGCTCGACGCCGCCCGGACGGTCGTCGCCCGCGTGGATGCGGCGCTCGCGCTGCCGGTGGTCGCCCCGCTGCTGATCGCGGAGGCGGGTGTCGCCACCGACGGTCCCTTGTTTCGCACCCGGCTGCTCGCGGGGCTCGCACGCGTGGTCGAAGCGGATCTCCTGGCCGTGGAAGCGGCGGGTGCGACCGACACGACGGTTGGGGCGAGGGCGGCGGCGGCCGCGCATCTCGAGGTTGCAGCGCGGTCGGAACTTCCGCTGCCGAAGGAAGTGACGTGCGTGCTGGCGCTCGCGAGGGCCCGCGCGCAGGGCCCGACGGCTGCCGTCGACGTCGACCGGAGGATGCAACGGACGCGGCTGCTCGCCTTGGCGGCGACCAGCGAGGATCCCATGCGCGCGTACGTCGCGGCCGTGGAGGCATGGCACGATGGCGGAGGGACCGGGGCGTTTCCACCGGTGCGCGAGGACTCGGGTGCACCGGGGGCCTCGGGACGCTCCGAGGGCGGAATGCGATTGCTTGCGGCGCTGGCGGAGTGCCGCGCCCGGCGCGTGCGCGGTGAGCCGGCCGACCGCATCGCGGCACCTCTGGAACGCGCCCTCAGGGCGAGCATGGCGCCTGCGGATCGTGCCTCGGCGCTCGCGCAGCTGCGCGGCACGGCCGCAGCGATCGCCGTGCGGCTCGACGCGGCCACGCGCGCCATGGCGCGTCGGGGCGACGCTCCGGTGCTGCTCAAGGCCCTCGTGGCCATGTCGGAGGCTGAGACTGCGTTGATGGCGGAGCAGAGCGAGACGCTTCGGATCGCTGCGCGCGATGCGTTGGTGGCCCCGTGGCTCGCCGTGCCGCTGGCGCGCGTGCTGCGGGAGCAGGGGCGGGCGGAGGCCGCGGCCGACGTGCTCCTGTCGCTGATCGAGGTGGCTCCCGAAATCGACGGTGTCGATGCCGTCGCCGCGATCGCCGTCGCACTCAGCCGCGGGGAGGCGGCTCGGTCCGCGAGCGGCGAGGTCCTGCTCGACCGCGCGCTCGAGGTGGCGGCCAGACACGTGGACGACCGTGCCGCGCGCGACGCGTGGACGCTCGAACGCGTGGACCTCGCGCTCTTTCCGCAGCACACTGCGGCTAATGCCGCGCGCGCGGCCGAGGTGTTGCAGCTGGTGTCGACGCGCATCGAGACGCGGCTCGCCCGCGAGGTGCGCGCGCTCGAGGTCGACGGGGCGCGCGCGGGCGCATCGCACGCGGATGCCCGGCGCGTGGCGGATCAGGCGGCCCTGCTCGCCGACGCGCTCGCGGGAGAGGATCGGATGCTGCTGGCGCGCGTGGAGACGCTGCGTGCGGCGATGCTGCTTGCGAGCGACCGGCCTGCGGAGGCGTGCGTGTATGCCGCCCACGCGATGGGCGAGTCTTCCGGCGGGAAGTCGATCGCCCGGGTCGACCATGCGGCTGACGGCGAGTGGATGGCGGAGCGGACCACCGCGCGCGCGGCTGAGATCTGGATCACTGCGGCGATCGCGCGTGGCGAGGTCGCGATGCCCCCGGAGGCGATCCGGTCGCTCATCGCGCGACATCCTCGTTTCGTGGAGACCGCGGCGTTGGCGCTGGAGACCGCGCGGGCTGCGCTCGAGCAAGCGGTGGTGGAACGCGATGGCAGGCGCGCCGCGCGCGACGCCGCGTCCCGGCTGCAACCACTCGCGCGGCTGCTCGCGGAGGCCGCGCCCGAGGATGCGTCGATCGGCGAGATGGCCGCCCTGGCGGATCTCACCGCAGGCGATGCCGCCGCCGCCGAGGTTCGGATCGCCGCGGTGGTCGAGCGTTCGCCGGATGCGCGCTCCGCGCGCTGGGTGCTCGCCGAGTGCCTGCGCGCGCGGTCGGACGCTGGCGGCGACGCCGCGATCCGCGCGCGTTCCTTCGCGCTGTTCCGGGAGCTGGCGCCCATGGCGGCCGAGTCGCGCGATGACATCTGGTGGCGGGCCCAGATCGGCCAGCTCGAGATCCTCGCCACCGACCCGGCGCGGGCGCAGGACATCCGCGCCCGCATGAACCGACTGGCCGCGCTCGACGCATCGCTCGGGGGCAAGCCGCTGGCCAGGCGCGTGGCGGCACTTCGCGCGATGATGGAGCGCGCGGCTGCGGATCCAGGACCAGCCACCGGCGGAAGCCCCACCAGATGACCCCACTGCCCCCCGACAACGCACGTCCCAACGGCAGCACCAGCACCGACGAGCGATCGCGCGTCGATCGCTTCGAGGCGGCCTACAACCGCATCGACCGCGAACTGCAACGCCTGCTCGACGAGCCCCGCGAAGGCCGACGCCGCGGCTTCGCGTCGAGCGTGCGGCAGATCGCCGCGGAACGCCGCCACTTCGCGCGGCATCTCGACTTCCTGCTCGAGGCGGGTGAGCTGCGCAACGCGCTCGTGCACAACCGCATGGGGGCGGTCGAGTACATCGCGGTGCCGACCGAGGCGACCGTGCTGCAACTGGAGGCGATCGACGAGGAACTGCGCAAGCCGGTTGCGCTGCGCGCGTTCGCGGCCAAGGACGTGGTGACGGTCAGCGTCGATGACCGCGTCGGTCACGTGCTGGCGCTGGTCAAGCAGAAGGGCTACGTGCGGTTCCCGGTGCGTGGGGACGGACGGATCATCGCGCTCCTCACGGCATCGGGCATCGTGCGCTGGATCGCATCGCACGACATCGACGCCTGCGCGCTCCCGCACCTTGCGCGCCAGGGGCGTGGGGCGGGCGGGCGTCTCGACGAGGAGATCCACCTTTCCGACGGCGAGCGGATCATCTGCACCATCGCATCGGTCTCGGTGGGCGAGGTGCTTGCACGCGACCACCGCAAGGACGAGTTCGCGATCCTCGCGCGCGACGCCACCGTCGAGCAGGCGCTCGCGCTCTGGACCCGCAACCCCCGTCTCGAGGCCGTGATCATCACCGAACGCGGCCGCGCCGAGGAGTCCCCACTCGGCATCGCCACCGCCACCGACCTCATCAAGCTCCTCGAGCGCTGACGCCGTGCACGGCACGTGCCATGCAGTGCCTGGCACTGCGTGGCACGTGCCGTGCGCAGCGGGAACCACCGTTCCCTGCCCCGATTTCCACGCGACGCCAGGCGGGGCCCGCCGCGTACGGCACGTGCCACCCAGTGCCAGGCACTGGGTGGCACGTGCCGTGCACCGGTTTAGTGGAAGCGGGAGCGGATGCGGTCGCGCAGGTCGTCGAGCGTGGCGAGGCGGTCGCGCTTGCCGTCGTCGAAGAGTGGCAGCTGCCCCGCACTGTCGGTCACGCGGCTCGCGGCGAACCCGCACAGCCGAACCGCCCGCCACTCCCTGGCGGCGAAGCTTGCGAGGAGCGCCCGCGCCGCATCGCGCAGCTCGTGGGTGTGGTCGGTGGGCGCGGCGAGCGTCTTCGCGTGCGTGTGCGTGGCGAAGTCGCTGAAGCGGATCTTGATGGCCACCGTCTGGGCAAAGAGCCCCTTCGCGCGCAACCGCCGCCCGACCTCGTCCGCCTGCGCCACCAGCCGCTCCTCGACCTCGGCAACGCGGACGATGTCCTCGAGAAAGGTCTCCTCCTCCCCCACCGACTTGGCCGTGCGGTCGACCTCGACCTCGCGGTCGTCGATGCCCAGGCTCAGGTGGAACCACGCGCGCCCCGCGTCGCCGAAATCCGCCACGAGCTGCCGCTCGCCTGCGCGCTGGAGGTCGCCGAAGAGCACGTAGCCCCGGGCGCGCAGATGCCCCGCCGCCACGGGGCCCACCCCCCACATGCGCTCGATCGCCAGCGGCGCCAGGGTCTCGGCGAGCGCGGCGGGATCGAACTCGACGAGTGCGTCGGGCTTGCGGAGGTCGCTCGCGATCTTGGCGCAGAACTTGTTGGGCGCGATGCCCACCGAGCACGTGAGCCCGAGCTCACCGCGCACCGCCGCGCGGATCTCCTCGCCGATCCGCCGCGCCGAACCGAAGAGCGCGAGCGACGCGGTCACATCGATGAACGCCTCGTCGAGGGCGAGCGGCTCGATGTCGGGCGAGTAGCGGTCGAAGATCGCGCGGATCGCCCTCGACGCCGCCGTGTACCTCGCGAAATCGGGCTTGACCACCACGGCCTGTGGGCAAAGCCGCATGGCCTGCGCCATGGGCATGGCGCTGCGGCAGCCGAAGCGGCGCGCCTCGTAGCTCGCGGCGCACACCACGCCCCGCCCCTCGCGTCCGCCGACGAGCACGGGCCTTCCGCGCAGCGCGGGCGCGTCGCGCTGCTCGACCGACGCGTAGAACGCGTCCATGTCGACATGCAGGATGACGCGGGCCGAGCCCATCTCAGCGCGCCGTGCCCGCCTCGGGATCCCACGAGAAGAGCGACGCCGGGTCGGGCTTGACCTTGATCTTGCCCATCTGCGCCAGCTGGTTCACGATCTCCTCCCAGCGGTTGTAGCGCATGCCGCCGAGGCCGAGGCGCTTGGTCTCGTCGTTGGCGATGAGCGGCGTCTGCACCTCGGCGGCGCGCGTCATGGCCTCGAGCGACATGGCGGTGTTGAGCCGCGCCATCGTCTGGTTGAACGGCTTCGGATCGTTGAGGTACGCGCGCCACCCGAGGGCCGAGGCCTTGACCAACGACGCGCAGAGGGCGCGGTTCTTCTCGAGAAAGGTGCGCGTGGTGACCACGACGGCGTTGTAGGGGTTGAACCCCGACTCGCTCATCAGGAAGACGCGCGTCTTGACCCCCTGGAGGCCGAGCGCGATCGGCTCCGAGGGCACGAAGCACTGCGAGGCGAGCGCGGGATCGGCGGCGAACTGCGCGAGGTTGGCCGCGTAGGGCACGATGCGGCGCTTGCCGTCGGGAAACTGCGAGTTGAGCCACTGGTAGTCGGCGAGCCCGTCCTGGATGGCGAGCGTGGCGTCCGACTCCCAGAGCTCCATGAGCGACTTGAACGGCGACGACTCGTGCACCATCACGCCCATGGGGTTCGTCTGGTACACGGCGTAGAGGGCCACGAGGTCGCCCCCCTGCTCGTTGAGCTCGACCACCTGCGTGGCCGCGACCACCGCGAACTCCACCTTGCCGCTGGCGACGAGCTGCGGCGCGGGCACATCGGGCCCACCCTGCACCAGCTCGACCTCGAGGCCCTCGGACTGGTAGAGCGCCTTGTCCTGTGCGGCGTAGAAGCCGCCGAACTCGGGCTCCGCCACCCAGTTGAGCTGGAGCTTGACCTTGCGGAGCTCGGCGCTGGCGGCACCGCCCTGCGCGAGGTCGGTGCTATAGCCGCTGGGCGCCCCGGCGTTGTCGCAGGCGAGCAGCACTGCCGGCAACAGGAGCGCAGCCAGTGAACGGCCCGCGGCCGAGCATGCGGTGCGAACGCGGTCCGCGGCCGCGAAAATCGCGTGGAGGAGGGTCGGTCGGTCGGTCTGCGTCATGGTGGCGAAGTGTATGGTGCGCCACGAAACCGCGTCCATCCCGACGCGGCGCGTGAGAACGCGAACGAGGCTCCCCTGACCGCGACCGCCACCGACTTCCTCACCCTGCGCGCCGTACGCCGCGACTTCGGCGCGGTCGAGGCGGTGGCGCCCACCGACCTGGATGTTCCGATGCGGTCCTTCACCGCGCTCGTCGGGCCGTCCGGCTGCGGGAAGACCACGCTTCTGCGACTGCTCGGTGGCATCGACCAACCGACCGGCGGCACGCTCTCCCGCGCGGCGGGCGCGGTGAGCTTCTGCTTCCAGGAGCCGCGGCTCATGCCGTGGCGCACGCTGGTGGCGAATGTCGAGCTGCCCCTTGAACTCGCGGGCGTCAGCCGCGACGAGCGCCGGCGCCGCGCCCACGCCGCACTCGAGCTCGTGCGGCTGCACGACGCGCACGGGCGCTACCCCCACGAACTCTCGGGCGGCATGCGCATGCGCGCATCGCTCGCGCGGGCGCTGGTCTCGCGGCCACAGCTCCTGCTCCTCGACGAGCCGTTCGGCGCGCTCGACGAGGTCACGCGCCACGAGCTCGACGCCGAGCTGCGCGCGCTCTGGGAGCGCGAGCGCTTCACGGCGGTGCTCGTCACCCACTCGATTCCCGAGGCGGTGTTCCTTGCGGAGCGCGTGCTCGTGTTCTCGCCGCGACCCGCGCGCGTGGTCGCCGATCTTACGACGCCCGAGGGCGCACGCGACGAACTGAGCTGGACTGGCGACGCCTTCAGCGCCTGCGCGCGCAGCGCGGGCACGGCGCTGCTGCTGGCGATCGAGGAGGCCCGGCGATGAGGTCCATCCGCTCGTCGCTCGGCGCATCCCTGCGGGGGTCCGTCCGCGCCTCCATCGGCCCTCTCGCCACCATCGCGCTGGTGGTCGCGCTCTGGGCCGCCTTCAAGGCCGCGTTCGGCGTGAAGGACTTCGTCCTGCCGTCCCCGCTCGGCGTGTTGCGTGCATTCGAGGCCGATCCGCGCACCTTCCTCGTGGGCGTGCGCGAGACGGCCACGAGCGCCGCGATCGGCTTTGCGATCGCCGCGGTGGGCGGCGTGCTCGTGGGCAGCCTGCTCTCGCTCTCGCGCGCGGTGGAGCGGAGCGTGTATCCGCTCACGCTGCTCTTCCAGATGGTGCCGCTGGTGGCGATCGCGCCGCTGCTCGTGATCTGGTGCGGCTACGGCCGGCCGGCGATCGTGGCAAGCACGGCGATCGTGTCGATATTCCCCGTGATCGCCAACACCCTTGCCGGCCTGCGCGCGCGCGATCCCGGGCTGCAGGAACTGCTCGCTGTGCTCGGCGCGGGCCGGTTCACGGCATGGTGGAAGCTGGCGCTGCCGTCGGCGGTGCCGTCGATCGTCACGGGCCTGCGCATCGCCGCGGGCCTCGCGGCGATCGGCACGATCACGGGCGAATTCCTGGCGGCCGAGGGCGGCGAGCGGGCGCCGCTCGGGATCCTGATCATGACCGCGATGCGCAACTTCGCCACCGACCGCGTGTTCGTGGCCGTCGTCCTCGCGGCGGGCGTGGGGTTCCTGCTCTTTGGCGTGGTGAGCGCGGCAAGCCGCCTGCTCCTCGCCAAGTGGATGCGCTGAGCGCGCCTCTCACGCTCGGAACACCGAGAGCGTGGCGCGGATCGCGCCCACCTGGTCGCTGGTCTCGCTCGCGGCCGCGGCGAGTTCCTCGCTGGCGGCGGCGTTGCCCTGCGTGGTCTGGTCGATCTCCTGCATGCTGCCGGAGACATGGCGGATGGCGTCGGACTGGTCGCGCGACGCCTGCGAGATCTCGCCGAGAAGCTGCGCGACCTCGCGCGATCCGCTCACGATGCGGCCGAACACGCTCTCCACATCGCCCACGAGCTGCACGCCCTTCTCGGCGCGCGCGCCCGACTCCTCGATGAGTCCCGCTGTGTCGCGCGCGGCCTCGGCCGAGCGCATTGCCAGGCTGCGCACCTCCTGCGCCACCACGGCGAAGCCGCGGCCCGCGTCGCCGGCGCGCGCCGCCTCCACCGCGGCGTTGAGCGCCAGCAGGTTGGTCTGGAAGGCGATCTCGTCGATCACGCGGATGATGCTCGCGATCTTGTCGCTCGAGGTGCGGATACCGTCCATCGCGCCCACGAGCTCGCGCATACGGCTGGCGCCGTTGTCGGCGTCGCCGCGGGCGCGGCCGGCGATGTCGGCGGCGTTCGTCGAGTTCTGCGCGGTGCGGCCCACCATTGCCGCGAGCTCCTCGATGCTGGCCGTGACCTGCTCGAGCGTGGCCGCCTGCTCGCTCGCGTCCTGCGCGATGGTGCGGCTGGTCTCGTTGATCTTCTCGGCGCCGCCGGCGAGTTCCTGCGTCTGCGTGCGCACCGCGGCGATGCTGCGGGCGATCTTCTCCGCGAAGGCGTTGAAGCTTCCCGCAACCTCCGCGAGTTCATCGCCACCGCGCGCGTCGAGGCGTCGGCCGAGGTCGCCATCACCCTGCGCCACCTCGCGCATGGCGGCGTTGAGCTGGCCGAGCGGACGCACGATCGAGCGGCCGATGAGGACCGCGGCGATGCCGCAGAGCATCGACGCCG
>CAIOCH010000490.1 GCA_903856525.1 uncultured bacterium
CAGAAGAAGCAGCTCAAGAAGGACATGGCCGACTACGAGGCCATGATGGACGGCAAGCGCATCGACCTCTTCAAGAAGATGGTCGCCCAGATCAACGGCATCCTCGGCGCCGAGATGGTCGACCCGTCCACCCGCCAGAAGGTCGGCGCGAGCGACATCCCCGAGGTCATCATCGAGCAGATCGAGAACTTCAGCGAGAAGTGGATGAAGGGCTCGGCCGAGGCGCGGGAGCAGGCGAAGGTCGTGCAGGGCCAGTTCTGGCCGCGCATCCAGGCGACCAGCGCCGAGAAGGCGCGCAAGCTCGATCACATGAAGCGCGGCGACGAACTCGCCTCCGGCGTGCTCGAGATGGTCAAGGTGTACCTCGCCACCAAGCGCCAGCTCTCCGTTGGCGACAAGATGGCAGGCCGCCACGGCAACAAGGGCGTCATCGCCCGCATCGTCCCAGAGGAGGACATGCCGTTCATGGAGGACGGGACCCCCGTCGACGTGCTGCTCAATCCGCTCGGCGTGCCGAGCCGCATGAACGTCGGCCAGATCCTCGAGGTCCATCTCGGCTGGGCGGCGCAGGTGATCGGCTTCCAGGCCGTGACGCCCGTCTTCGACGGCGCGCACGAGAGCGAGATCTTCACGGCCATCGACGAGGCGAACAAGCACGTCGACAAGCGCCTCGCCGAGTTCGAGAAGACGGGCAAGGATCCGGGCCACTCGCGCGAGCTCCTCGCGCGCATGCCCTCCAACTGCAAGATCCAGCTGTACGACGGCCGCACCGGCGAGCCGTTCCATCAGCGCACGACCGTCGGCTTCATGTACATCCTCAAGCTGCACCACCTCGTCGACGACAAGATCCACGCTCGTTCGACAGGTCCGTACAGCCTCATCACCCAGCAGCCGCTCGGTGGCAAGGCGCGCACGGGTGGCCAGCGCTTCGGTGAGATGGAAGTGTGGGCCCTCGAGGCCTACGGCGCCGCGTTCGTGCTGCAGGAGCTCCTCACCGTCAAGAGCGACGACGTCGAGGGACGCACCAAGATCTACGACTCGATGGTCAAGGGCACCAACACCCTCCAGGCCGGCATGCCCGTCGTCTTCGACGTGCTCTGCCACGAGATCAAGGGCCTTGGCATGAACATCCAGCTCGAGAAGCAGACGACCGAGGCGAACATCCTGCTGTAACGGCCCACAACCCCGTTCCCGCAACCTGTTCTGTCCGGTCACACGAGAGAAATCCCCCCGCTGCGGCGGGTCCATTTGGAAGGCAACTGCGATGTCCGAGAGCGTCTACGACCGCGTGAACGACTACGGCTCCGTCAAGATCACCCTTGCGAGCCCGAACGACATCCGAAGCTGGAGCTTCGGCGAGGTCAAGAAGCCTGAGACCATCAACTACCGCACCTATCGCCCGGAGCGCGATGGTCTGTTCTGCGAGCGCATCTTTGGTCCCGAGAAGGACTACGAGTGCGCGTGCGGCAAGTACAAGGGCACGAAGTACAAGGGCATCATCTGCGATCGCTGCGGCGTCAAGGTCACGCACAGCCGCGTGCGCCGCAAGCGCATGGGCCACATCAACCTGGCTGCGCCGATCGTGCACATCTGGTTCTTCAAGGCCATGCCGTCGCGCCTTGGCAACCTGCTGGCGATGAAGACCTCGGACCTCGAGAAGATCATCTACTTCCAGGACTACGTCGTCACCGACCCGGGCCAGACCGAGCTCGAGCACAAGCAGGTCCTGACCGAAGACGAGTACCGCCAGGCCGTCGACAAGTACGGCACCGCGACCTTCACCGCGATGATGGGCGCCGAGGCGATCCGCGAGCTCCTGCAGCAGCTCGACCTCGAGAGCCTGGCCAAGGAGATCCGCGAGGACCTCGGCAACACCAAGTCGAAGCAGCGCCAGAAGGACCTCTCCAAGCGCCTCAAGATCGTCGAGCAGATCAAGGGCTCGCAGAACGAGCCGAAGTGGATGGTCCTTGACGTGATCCCCGTGATCCCGCCGGACCTCCGTCCCCTCGTCCTGCTCGAGAGCGGCAACTTCGCGACCAGCGATCTCAACGATCTCTACCGCCGCATCATCAACCGCAACAACCGCCTCAAGAAGCTCATGGACCTCAATGCGCCCGAGGTCATCGTGCGCAACGAGAAGCGCATGCTGCAGCAGGCGGTCGACGCGTTGTTCGACAACGGCCGCTGCCGCCGCCCGGTGCTGGGCTCGTCGAACCGCCCGCTCAAGTCGATCACCGACATGATCAAGGGCAAGCAGGGCCGCTTCCGCGAGAACCTGCTCGGCAAGCGCGTCGACTACTCGGCGCGTTCGGTCATCGTCGTCGGTCCCGAGCTCAAGATCTGGCAGTGCGGCCTTCCCAAGAAGATCGCGCTCGAGCTCTTCCAGCCCTTCATCATCCGCAAGCTCAAGGAGCACGGCCTCGCCGACACGATCAAGAGCGCCAAGCGCATGCTCGAGCGCCGCGATCCCGAGGTGTGGGACATCCTCGAGCAGGTGATCAAGAACCACCCCGTCATGCTCAACCGCGCGCCCACCCTGCACCGCATGGGTATCCAGGCGTTCGAGCCTGTGCTCGTCGAGGGCAACGCGATCAAGATCCACCCGCTCGTCTGCACGGGCTACAACGCCGACTTCGATGGCGACCAGATGGCGGTCCACCTGCCGCTCTCCGTCGAGGCCCAGACCGAGACGCACGTGCTGATGATGTCGACGCACAACATCTTCAGCCCTGCGAACGGCAACCCGATCGTCAGTCCGTCGCAGGACATCGTGATGGGCGTGTACTTCCTCACCACGGGCCACGGCGACAACACCGCCCCGGTGCGCAGGTTCAAGGACATGGAGGAGGCTCTCCTCTGCTTCCAGCTGCCGCACGGCGACCCGCGCAAGATCTCCTTCCACGACCCGATCGAGGTGCGCCTGGCGCGTTTCAGCGAGATCGTGCAGGACCAGAAGAAGGC
The DNA here is from genome assembly GCA_903856525.1 of uncultured bacterium. Lineage (GTDB taxonomy): Bacteria > Planctomycetota > Phycisphaerae > Phycisphaerales > SM1A02 > QWPT01. The sequence goes on from CAIOCH010000490.1 coordinate 2,962, forward strand.
ACCTGAGGCGATGCCGGCGAACCGCCGCGCGGTCACCACGCTCGGCCGACTGATCTTCAGCGAGATCCTGCCCGACGGCATGCCGTACTACAACTGCGCCCTCGGCAAGAAGGGCGCGGCGCGGGTGATCGACGACACCTTCGCGCGCAAGGGCAAGTCGTTCACCATCGACCTGCTCGACGCGATGAAGCAGATCGGCTTCCGCTACTCCACCGTCTCGGGTCTGTCGTTCGCGATCACCGACCTGCGCATCCCCGAGGAGAAGAAGGCGCTGCTCGACGCGACCCAGAAGAAGGTCGACCGCGTGGAGAAGGCCTACCAGGCCGGCGCCATCACCGAGCGCGAGCGGCACAACCAGCTGCTCGACCTCTGGCAGCAGTGCCGCGCCGAGGTCACGGCGAAGCTGGTGGACGCCCTCAAGAAGGACCGTCGCGACGTCGACGGCAAGCCTGCGTCGATCGAGAAGGCCGAGGGCACGAAGTACCTCAATCCGGTGTTCCTCTTCTCCGACTCGGGCGCCCGCGGTAACGTCAGCCAGATGCAGCAGCTCGCCGGCATGCGCGGCCTCATGGCCAAGCCGAGCGGCGAGATCATCGAGACGCCGATCCGCGCGAACTTCCGCGAGGGTCTGTCGATGCTCGAGTACTTCTCCTCGACGCACGGCGCGCGCAAGGGTCTCGCCGACACCGCGCTCAAGACCGCCGACTCCGGCTACCTCACGCGCAAGCTCTGCGACGTGGCGCAGTCGGTCGTCGTCCTCGAGGACGACTGCGGAATCCAGACCGGCATCCCCAAGAAGGCGATCTACAAGGGCGAGGAAGTCGATGTGCCGCTGCGCGACGTGGTCCGCGGCCGCACGAGCGTCGAGACGATCATCAACCCGATCACCGACGAGGTGATCGTCAAGCGCAACGAGATCATCACCGACCCGATCGCCGCCAAGATCGAGGCGCTGGGCCTGACGAGCGTGTACGTGCGTTCGCCACTCACCTGCTCCACGGCCCGCGGCGTGTGCGCCAAGTGCTACGGCCAGGACATGTCCACGGGCAAGCCCGTGGAGATCGGCATGGCCGTCGGCATCATCGCCGCGCAGTCCATCGGCGAACCGGGCACGCAGCTGACGATGCGTACGTTCCACACGGGCGGCATCGCAGCGCGCGGCATTCTCGACAACACCTTCAAGAGCGTCATGGGCGGCACCGTCGTCCTGCGCGACTGCATGGAGGTCGAGGTCAAGAACGAGGACGGCACGAAGACCATCGTCGCGCTCAAGCGCAACGGCGAGATCATCGTGAACGACGCGCAGGGCCGCGAGCTCGAGAAGTTCAAGGTCCCCTACGGCGCGCAGCTGTTCGCGCGCACCGGCGACGTCGTCAAGAAGGGCGCCGTGCTCTGCGAGTGGCAGCCGCACGCGACCCCGATCCTTGCCGAGAAGTCGGGTACGGTCCGCTTCAAGGACCTCGTCGAGGACGTCACCTACCGCATGGACACCAAGAAGGGTGCCGGCGAGACGGCCGAGATGATCGTCATTGAGCACACCGGTGAGAAGCATCCGCAGATCACCATCGAGGACGACAACGGCAACATCCTCGACTTCCACCACCTCCCCGCCAAGGCACGCATCGAGGTCAAGGACGGTCAGAAGATCGCCCAGGGACAGATGCTCGCCCGCCAGCCGAAGGAAGCGGCGCGCTCTGCCGACATCGTCGGTGGTCTCCCCCGCGTCACCGAGATCTTCGAGGCGCGAATCCCCAAGGATCCGTCGGTGATGGCGGAGATCTCGGGCCGCGTCGAGCTCCACAGCGACAAGCGCAAGGGCAAGATGACCATCCGCGTCATCAGCGACGCCGGCCTCGAGCACGATCACCACGTGCCGCAGGGCAAGGCGCTCCTCGTCCACACGGGCGACCGCGTGGAGGCGGGCGATGCGCTCACCGAAGGTCCGATGATTCCGGCCGACATCCTCCGCATCAAGGGTGAGGATGCGCTCTACGTGTACATGCTCGACGAGGTGCAGAACGTGTACCGCGCGCAGGGCGTGCCCATCTCCGACAAGCACATCGAGGTCATCCTCCGCCAGATGCTGTCGAAGGTGCGTGTGTCGAGCCCGGGCGACTCGGAGCTGCTCCCCAACGACGTGAAGGACAAGTTCGAGTTCCGTCAGGTGAACGACGATCTCTCCCGCAGGATGCGCATCGACGACGCGGGTGGCACCAGCCTCCCCGTGGGCGCGCTCGTCGACAAGGACGAGATCCGCGAGGCGAACGCCCTTGCGGAGGCCGAGGGCAAGTCGCCGTGCAAGGCCAAGAAGCCAAAGCCCGCGACCGCCAAGACGCTGCTCCTTGGCATCACCAAGGCGTCGCTCCAGGCGGAGAGCTTCCTCTCGGGCGCGAGCTTCCAGGAGACCACCAAGGTGCTCACCGAGGCTGCGCTCAAGGGCGCCGTCGACGGGCTCCTCGGCCTCAAGGAGAACGTGCTGCTCGGTCACCTCATCCCCGCGGGTACCGGCTTC
>CAIOCH010000491.1 GCA_903856525.1 uncultured bacterium
CCTTCTTCTCCTCCTCCTCCACCGGGGGCGCCGGCGGTGGCGGGACGTTGGCGGTGTTGATCGACTGGACGATCATGTCGTCGCGGCCCGTCGCGGTGATGCTCTCGAGCAGCGGCAGCAGCAGGAAGATGCCGACCGCGAGCGCGAGGCCACCCACCACCGCCGCGATGCGCTGGGCTGCAAGGAGGATGAGGGACCTGGTGCGGGTACGGCTCATGTGTCGGGTTCGATTTCGGCTTCGACTCGGGACTGGGCTTCGCGGCGGATGTTCGGGGCGGATCCCGCGCGCGTCACGACTTCTGGTTGCGGGCGCTGGCGATGCTCACCTTGGTGGCGCCCGCGAGCTTCGACTCGTCGATGATGCGCACCAGGAGCCCGGCGGGCGCCTCCTTGTCGGCCTGCACGATCACGGGCACGTCCTCCTTGGCGATCATGCGCTTGACCAGCGGCTGCACGCCGTTGATGCCGATCTCGCGGCCGCCGTAGACGACCTCGCCCTTCTTGGTGAGGGCGATCATGATGCTCGTCTTCTCGAGCTGCGCGGCGCTCGCGGCCTGCGGCTTGTCGACCTCCACGCCCGTCTCGTCGACGAAGGTGGTGGTGACGATGAAGAAGATGAGGAGGATGAACACGCAGTCGAGCATGGGCGAGAGGTCGATGCCGGGCTCGCCGTTGTCGGCCGATGATGAGTTCTTGAAGCGTCCCATGATGTTCTCGGTGGCGGGTGTTGGTCCGCCGCGTCAGGCGGTGGCGTGCCTGCGGCACATCGACTCGGCGTGGTCGAGGAAGACCTCGAACCCGCGCTTCTTGCGGGAAAGGTGGTACTGGAGGAAGAGGCCGGGCAGCGCGACCACGAGGCCCGTCTCGGTGGTGATGAGCGCCTCGGAGATGCCCTTGGCGATGGCGCCCATGGTCTGCTCGCCGCCCGCGCCCGATGCGAGTGCGGCGAAGGTGGCGAGCATGCCCGTCACCGTGCCGAAGAGCCCGAGGAGCGGCGCGAGGCCCACGCAGATCCTCATGAGCCGCAGCTGACGGTCGAAGGGCTCGAGCTCGCGGGAGCGGAACTCGCCAAAGGTGAGCGCCACCGATTCCGCGGAGCGCGCCTCGACCGCACCCGTGATGAGCTCGGGCACGGGGCCGTTGGCGGACGACGGTTCGCGCAGCCAACCCTTGAGCTGCGCATCGCTGCGCGGGCGCAGGCCGTCCATGAGCATGCCGACCCAGATGTTCACGCCCAGGCCGCACATGATGAAGCCCACGAGCCAGATCGCCGACATCGCGGGACCACCCGCGAGGGTGATCTCCACGGCGCGCACGAGGAAGGGCGGAAAGCCCTCCAGCCAGGTCATGGTGGACGCGTCGGGTGTCATGGGTCAGGCGGAGACCGCCGGCTCCTTCGCTGCGGCCGCGGCCGTTACCGCCACCTTGGGCTCGACCACCGACGACGACTTGGCCTCGGCCCGCGCGAGCTCGTTCACGAACGACACGCCCGTGGCCTCGAGGTTGTTGACGATCTTGCGCACCTTGGACGACAGGAACGCGTGCAGCAGCAGCGAGGGGATGGCCACGATGAGGCCGTACTCGGTGGTGATGAGCGCCTCGGAGATGCCGCTCGAGAGCGTCTTGACGTCACCCGTGCCGTAGATGGTGATGAGGCTGAAGGTGTTCATGATGCCGGTCACCGTGCCGAGCAGGCCGAGGAGCGGCGCCGCCGATGCGGAGATGGCCACGAAGGGAAGCAGCGACTGCAGACGGTGCTGGGTGCGCTGCACGGTCTCGTACATCGACTCCTCGATGGCGTCGCGCGGCTGACCGAGCGAGCTCGTGCCCGCCACGAGCATGGCGCCGACGGGGCCGGGGAGCTCCGAGGCCAGCCGCGAGGCGGTGGCGTTGTCGCCCTGACCGACGGCGCGGATCACCGAGCGGATCTTCGTCTCGGCGGGGACCTTCACGAGGAGCATCGTGACCCACTTGTAGAGCGCGACGAGCATCGCCGCTCCACCGAGGATGAAGATCGGCCACATGACGGGACCGCCCTTCTTGATGTGCTCCCAGAGCGTCTCCTCGGTCTGCGCGATCTTGTGGGCGTTGCCGAGGGTCGGATCGAACGGCAGCCCACCGCTGCCCGAGGCGATGAACTCGCTTGCGGCGGCCGCGACCTCGGGGTTGTCGAACACCATGACGGAGGGCTCCAGCGAACCAAGCCGCTGCTCTGCGGTGCCCACCACGCTGCCGTCGGAGGCGCGGAAGAACGCCGCCGGCCCCGCGAGCACGAAGCTGCCCTGGCGCACCAGGCCGCCCGCATCGACCGCGGTGCCCTCGAACTTGACTCCGCCGAGCGCGTCCTGCAGGCGCTCGAGCGAGCGGGCGAGCAGCGCCGCCTGCACCTCGAACACCTGCTTGCGCGCGATGGTCTCGTTCTCGACGGCCAGCTTGGCCTCGTCGAGCGGCTTGCGGAAGCGCTGCAGCTCGGCGATGTGCAGGCCCGACTCGAAGTTGCGCATGTACTCGCCGAGGAGGCCCGAGAGGTACGAGACCTCCTCCTCGCGCGCCTTGATCTCGTTGGTCACCGAGGTGAGGTCGAGCGTGCGGTTGGCGAGCAGGCTCGAGGACTGCTGGAAGTCCTGGCGCACCTTGATGAGGTCACCCTCGAGGGTCGAGAGCTCGCGGGTGAGCGGGATCTTCTCGGCGGCGATCTTCTCGCGCAGCGCGGCGAGCTCGGCGAGGCTCTTCTCGAGCTCCTGCTGCACATCGGCGGAGGCGGCGGCGAAGGTCGGGGCCTGCTGCGGTGCCTGCGCCGGCGCGGGGCGCGCGGCGAGCATGAGCACGGCGGGGGCGAGCGCGGCCGCAAGGATGGTGGTGATGGTCTTGGTCGTCATGGCGTGTCTCCGTGCGTGCGCGCGTCAGTTGAGCTTGAGCGGGACCTTGACGAACTCGGCGGGCGCCTCGTTCTTGAGGATGGCCACGACCTTGCCGATGGCGGGTGCGGCGTCGTTGGCGGCGGTCCAGGTCCAGCCCTCGGGGGTGGCGGTGCCGAAGCCCGCGATCTTGCCGCCTGCGCCGATGTAGTAGCCCTGGGCGATGCCGAGGTACACGGCGGTCACCTCGGCGCTGGTGCCGTCGGAGAGCTTGCGCACCTCGCTGGTCACCGTGATCTCGCGGCTGAACTTGTTGACCTCGTTGAGGATGCCCACCACGTTCTGGAAGCGCACCGAGAGCGACAGGCTCGACGCGGCGGGATCCTCGGGCAGGCGCTGGCTGAGCGGCCGCACCTTCTCCTTGATCGGGTCGGGCAGGCGGCGCACGAGGTCCTTGGTCTTGGTCTCGAAGTCGGCCGCCAGCTTGGCGAGCTCGCCCGAGGTGGCCTTGAGCGCGTCGTTCTGCGCCACCAGGTCGGCGCGCTTGCGGTCGGCCTCGCCGATCGACTTCTCGGCGTCGGCGATCTTGGCCTTCACGCCGTCGATGTCGCGCTTGAGGATGTCGAGCCGCGACTCGAGCAGCTCCTTGCCGAGCGCCCAGTCGCGCTGCTCCTCGGAGATGATCCGGCGGGTCTCCACCCAGCGGTCGAGGGTGTCGCGCATCGACTCGATGCGCTCGCCCGTGGCACGGGTGTCGTCGGCGCTGGCGGCACCGCCGAAGCCCGACACGCCAAAGCCGAAGGTGACGAGCGCGAGCGCCGAGGCGCCGAGGATGGAGGGCAGCATGGACTTCATGATGGACTGCGGGAAGGTCGGGAGGTGATGCTTGCGCATGGTCGTGTCCGCTCTTGGGGTCGTTCGGGTCGGAGTCGCGGTTCAGAAGCTCATCTGGAAGCCGAGGCCGACCGCGTAGTCGACGCCCGCCGTGTACGAGGTGTTGACGATGTCGCCGTCGGGCAGGTACTCCGAGCGGTAGACGGTCTGGATCTCGGGATTGAGCAGGTTCTTGGCCTGGAAGAACAGGCGGAAGTACTCGCCGAGCTTCTGCTGCAGCGTGAAGTTGAGCGTGCCGTAGGGCAGCGCGTAGATGTTGGGCACGTAGTTGCCCGTGTCGATGCCGGCGCCGGCGAGCAGCGTGTCGCCGGTCACGGTGTAGAAGAGGCCCAGCGTGGTGCCGAGCGGCGCCCACTCGTAGCTCACGTTGAAGTTGGCGAGGTACTGCGGCGCGCCCGTCATGTCGCGCTCGGTGGTGTCGAAGCCGATGTTCTCGAACTCCGCGGCCTCGTCGGCCGGCAGCGTCACCTGCGAGTTGATCACCGTGGCGTTGAAGCCAAAGCTCAGGCCGTCGAGGTTCTCGTGGAGGTTGCGGCCCTGCACGCGGAACTCGAACTCCGCGCCGAGCATCTCGCCCTCGGGGTAGTTGACCGCCGAGGTGTAGACGAAGCCCTGCGGCGCCTCGAACTGCGCGTACTCGATCGCGTCGGCCACCGACTTGTAGAAGCCCGAGACCGAGATGAACCAGCCCTCGCCCGGAGTCAGGTCGAGCCGCAGGTCGTAGTTGTCGAGCGAGCTCATGGCGAGCTCGGGGTTGCCGATGAAGATCGGGCCGCCGAGGTACTCCTGCTGCAGCACGGGGGTGAGCTCGCGGAACGTCTGGCGGGCAACCGTCTGGGCGAAGGCGGTGCGCAGCACCACGCCCTTGCTCATCTCCCACTGCGTGGAGAGCGACGGCAGCGCGCGGTCCTCGCTGAAGTTCACGTTGGCCGCATCGGGGTTGCCCGCGAAGTCGACCGGCACCAGCGCGCCCGGCGGGAACCACACCGCGTCCTCCTCGCCGAACACCGTGGTCGACAGCTTGGTCGACTCGAGGCGCACGCCGGGGATCACGTTCCATGCGTCGCCCACGGGAATGTCGGTCATCACGTACAGCGCGCTGATCCGCTGCTCGCCGTCGTAGTCGACGTCGTAGGTCGACTCGTAGATCGGGTGGTCCTCGTCGGCGAACACCGCGCTCCACGGATCGTTCCAGCCGCCGATGTAGAAGCCATTCGGGTCGGTGCCGCGGTTGGCCCAGGTGTCCTGGCGGTACTGCCGCTCCACGAGATCGTGGAACACGCCCGTCTTGAGGTAGCCCTCGCGCTCGCTGGCCGTCTTGAACGGCAGCTTGAGGTTCACCGACAGCTGCTCGCTGGTCTCGTCGACGGTCTGGCGGATGTGCTGCACCCAGCCGAGGTTGATGTTCTCGGCGGGCGTGTAGGGCAGCCAGATGCCGGGCAGCGTCGGATCGATGTAGTCGGAGGGCGGCAGCCACTGCGCCGCGAACTGCGTCTTGTCGGGCTGGTCGAAGGTGGCGGTGTTCGACGACAGCGTCCAGTCGAGCACGGGCGACTCGAAGAGGCCGAACTGCTCCCCAGGCGCCAGCTTGTGCTCGCCCTTCACGATGAACGACTCGGTGGTGTTCTCGGTGTAGTCGAGCGTCTCCAGGCGCTGGTAGGGCGACGCCTCGAGCAGATCGGTGTTGGCGCGGCTGCTCGGGTCGTTGGGGTCGTACGGCGGAAGCGGCTGGTCGAACGGCGGTCCGAGGAACGACCAGTCGAAGCCGGGGCCCGTGAAGTACTCCTTGCCACGGGTGTTGGTGGCGAGGGTGGCCGTCGACTGCGCGAGGTCGGTGAAGAGGTAGGTGAACCCGACGCGGTGGTTCTCCGTCTCGATGCCCATGGCGCCGAGCGCGCCCCACTGCACGCTCTCCGAGCCCTGCTCGATGTCCAGCAGGCTCGACTGGAAGCGCAGCTGCGAGGGCGCACCCTGCGAGTACTGCGGCACCACGCCCTCGTTGGGCGTGATCCACCACGAGTCGTCGGTGCCGCCCTTGAAGTACGAACTGTCGCGCTCGTAGAACAGGCTGCCGAAGGCGCCGAGCTTGACGCCGTCGTCGATCTCCCATTCGCCGCCGCCCGACATCGACCACTTGAAGTCGTTGCTCGGACCATCGGTGGGCGTGGTGCCCACGGGATTGGGCCAGGTGGTGCCATCGGGCACGTCGGGAATGCCCGCGCCGCCGAAGTTGCCCCAGGTTCCTGGCTTGGCGCCGTCGTAGGAGAGGAACGACCCCTTGGCGTCGCGCACCTGCGAGTTGGCGCCGGTCTGGAAGCGGAACTGGAAGCCCGTGTCCTCGGGGAGATCCTTGAGGTCGACGTTGACCGCGCCGCCCGATGCGTCGCCCTGCTGGTCGGGCGTGAAGGTCTTGCTCACCTGCACCGACTGGATGATGGCGCTGGGGAACTGGTCGAGCTGCACCGCGCGGCGCTTGGCGTCGGAGGTGGGAAGGCGCACGCCGTCGAGCTGCGCGTTCACGTAGCGGTCGGGAAGGCCACGCACCACGGCGTACTTGCCGTCCTGCACGGTGGCGCCGGCCACGAGCTGCAGCGCGGCGGCGGCATCGCTCGCACCGGCGCGGCTCATGAGTTCGGAGCCAACCGAATCGAGCAACTGCGGACTCTCGAGGCGAAGCTCGAGCAGCGCCGACTCGCCGCCGCCGAGCTCGAGCTCCTGGACGACGAACTCGTCCATGTCCTCGAACTCGCCCGCGAGCTGGACATCGAGCTCGGTGAGCCGGCCATCCTGCACGATCACATCGCTCTTGAGCTGGCGCACGAAGCCCTCGCGCGCCACCACGAGCGTGTACTTGCCGGGCGCGAGATCGGCGATGGTGAAACTGCCGTCCTCGCCCGAGGTCGCGCGCAGGCCCGTCTCGACGATGGTGACCGTGGCCCCCGCCACGGCGCCGCCGAACTCGCGGTCGGTGATCACGCCGCGCACGGTGCCGGTCTGGATGAGGGGCGCGCCCACGCACACGGCGGAGGTCATGCACACCACCGCACCGGGGACAAGCCACGCACGCATCAACCACGACGAAGTGAGGCCATTCACCATGGAGCGACCAGTCCCTCGCGGATCGCGGTCATCCGTGCCGCAAGCGCCGCCTCCGGTTCGATCTGCACGGCGACCATGGACAGCATGGTGGCCACGAGGTCCTCCGCACGCGGACGCGCGTTCGGATTCACGGCGCCCTCCTCCACGGCGCGGGCGAAGACCGCCTGCGCCTTGGCGGCGTCGCCGGCCGTGGCGTACGCCTCCGCGATCGCGCGCAACGGGCGGCCGCGGTCGATGTCGATGATGTCGTTGCGACCCGCGTCGTAGCGCGCAAGCGCCGCAGCGAGGTTCGCGGCACAGCCCTCGGCATCGCCGCTGCGGGACTTCGCCTGCGCGATGAGCGCGAGCTGCACTGCCGCGTCTTCGGCGAGCCACTTGCCCACGCCAAAGGTCGCCTCGGCCTTGGCGATGAACGCCGTGGCCGCGGCGCGGTCGCCCGCCTGCTCGCAGTTGGCCGCGAGGCGCAGGAGATTGGCGATGCGCAGGTCGTAGGCGAGCTGCTCGTTGGCCTTCTGCACCAGCTCCTCCACGCGGGCGCGACGCACAGCATCTGCGAACGCCGCGGGGTGGTACTCGAGGGCGATGTCGACCGCATTGCGCACGAGGTCGAAGTTGCGCGTGGCCAGCCACTCATCGAGCGCAACCATCTGCGCATCGAAGGCCTCCGCGGAGAAGGTCGAGCGCCGGGCGCGTTCGGCGCGGGCGGCGGCCACCTTGCCCATGTCGGGTTCGCCCACGCCGGTCTCCAGGCGCGACGCCTCCGCGTCTTCGCCGAGCCAGGCGTAGACGCGCGCGGCCATCACCTGCGCGCGCTGCCGCTGCCAGTCATTGCCGAGCGTGGACGCGGCCACGGCGATCCGTACCACGCGGCGGGCGTCATCGGCGCGACCTGCCTTGGCGTGCTCGAGCGCCACCGCCGCGAACAACGTGGCGCGGCGCCAGCCATCGATCGTGCGCGCCATGTCCTCGGCCTTGGCGAAGTCGCCGCGCGCGAGGTAGGCGAGTCCAACCTTCTCCTGCAGCTTGGCCTTGTCGCGGGCGTGGACGGGGGTCGGCAGCATGGCCGAGATCACCGCAGCGTCCTGCAGCAGCCGCATGTTCCAGTCGGCGCCAGTCGCCGGCTCCGACTTCGCACGGATCATCGGGGACGTCAGCAGATGGGTCGGCGGCGTCGTGGTCGACGCTGGCACCGAACCCTGCACCGCAATGACCTGCGCCGGCGCGGAGCCGGACAGGACGAGTGCGAGTAGACCGACAGCCATCACCTGCATACATCCACCTTCCTGCTCTCCTCGACCGACGGACTCCAGTCCGCCGTCCTCATCCCCTACTTCATCCCCCACTTCTCACATCCCGTCATCTCTCCGCCCTCCTCCGAGCTCGGGCGGGGGTGCCTGGCTGTTCACCAGGCACCCCACGCGTCGAGCAGGCAGGAGCGATGCGAACTCCTGTTCAGGAGCAATCTGAATCAGCCTGACTTACGGGCAGGCGCCCCACGAGCCCAGGAGGACCGCGAGGTCGGCGGCGCCGACGACGCCGTCGTCGTTGAGGTCAGCGGGGATGTTCTTGACCGAACCCCACGAGCCGAGGATCTCGGCGAGGTCGGTCGCGCCGACGGAGCCGTCGCCGTTGAGGTCCGCGGGGCAGGGCTGGCCCACCACGCAGCCGCCCGGCGGGGCGACGCTCATGCCGAAGGCGTCGGCGGCGGTCCAGTTGCAGAGCCAGTTCTCCGTGGAGCTGAAGGCGCCGCGGAAGTTGACCGGGGTGAAGAAGCCGTCGTTCGGCGCGGTGCCGACCGAGGTGACCGCATCACCCGCGGCGCGCGGATCGATGCTGGTCACGGGGTTGATGCGGAGCGTGGCGGTCGGGCTCACGGTCGCGCCACGGGTGATGCCCGCGATCGGCATGGAGGTGGCGGTCACGTTGTTGTTGCCCGCGGCGCGCACGCCACGCGCATCGGCCTCGTTGTAGGCCGTGGCGAAGGTGTTGTCGAAGAACACGCAGTCCTTGATCTCGTTGAGGTTGCCGTCGACCTGCGCCTTGTAGAAGTTGGCGGGGTTGGCGGGCGCGTTCACCGTGGAGTAGGTGCTGTAGGGCGTGGTCCAGGTGTTGGCCCACGTGACGGTGCCGTTGAAGCCGTAGCCAGCGCCGCCGTCGCCGTCGACGTTGTCGTTCTGCACGAGGCGCTCTCCGAGGCCCATGAAGATCGACTGACGGATCTGGACGCGGGCGTTGTCGCGGTAGGCGATGCCGTGGTCGGTGCCGTTGGCGTTGGTGGTGCCCTTGTCACCGATGACGGTGAGGTTGTACATCACGCCGGTGGTCACGGGCTGGTAGTCCGACTGCTCGGCGCCGTCGATCTCGATGGCGTTGTCGCCCACACCCGAGCCCTGGGCCGCGTTGGCCGAGTAGCCCTGGACCACGAGGCCGAACTGGATCTTGCCGCGCCAGCCCTGGTCGATGTCGATGCTGTCGTCGCCGATGTTCCAGACCGAGATGTACTGGAGGTCGACGGTGCCGCCCCAGATCTCGATGCCGTCGTCGACGTTGTTCATGATCTCCATGTGGTCGATCACGGTCTCCTTGCCGATGCCGCCGAGCGA
>CAIOCH010000492.1 GCA_903856525.1 uncultured bacterium
ACCCTCCCGGTCGGTGCGCACCGTGGTGGCGGTCTCGGCGCCGTCGCGCAGCACCGTGGCGTCGAAGCGCGTGTTAGGGTTGGCGCGCAGGTGGGCGATCAGCTGCGACCAGCTTGGTCCCTCGAGTTCGCCCACGCGCATCAGGACATCGCCCTCGCGCAGGGTCTCGGTGTTCTGGCTTCCCTCCACCAGCATGCGAACGCGCACGAGCGGCGTGAGTCCGATCAGCCCGGGTTCGAGGGCCGGAGCGGCTGCGTTCGCCAGCGATTGGAACGTGGGCTCGGGCGTCAGGGAGAGCGTCGTCCGCGTGCCGTCCACCGACTGCCAGACGGTTTCGAGTGGCTTTCCGTCGGAAGACTTCGCCGCCCGATCAAGCTCGGCGAAGGTCGAAACCTCCGCGCCTCCGACCGAAACGACCCTCGAGCCGGATCCGATCTCCCGCGCCGCGTCGCCGAGGCCGAGCCGCGCCACGGCGCGGTCGACATCCTCGCTCGAATCGCGCACGTCGGTGAGCGCGCTGCTGCGCGCGGGATCGACGCCGATCGAGAGCAGGCCGCTGCGCTGGTCGCGCTCGGGCGTCATGCGGTACGAAACCCGCTTGCCGCTGCGCTCAACCTCGACTGCGAGTTCCTGCCCCGGCTTGGCCATGGCGGCTGCGACCCGGAGGTCGATGAAGGTCTTGGTCTCGTCGCCATCGATGGCGGTGACGGTGTCGCCCGGTTGCAATCCGACGACATCCCCCTCGGAGCCGGGAGTGGCGCGGGCAGCGGGCGAGTTGGGCACCACGAAACCGACGGTGGGCGCGGGAAACCGCACGCCCGCCATGAAGGCGATGAGAAAGAGCACGATCGCCAGCAGCAGGTTGGCGGTGATGCCCGCGAGAATGACCACGGCACGCCGCGGAATGGTCGCCATGGCGAAACTGCGGGCGTCGGTGCTGGTCGCCTCGGGGTTGCCGTCCTCCTGGCCGAGCATGCGCACATAGCCGCCGAGGGGCAGGGCGCGCAGCGAGTATTCCGTCTCGCCCAGTCCCTTCGATTCCCGCTCTGCGTCGCTCATCTCGATGGGACGCTTGCCGTGCTGCCGGAGGACCTTCGCATCGGCGGATCCGGTGACGAGACCCACTCCGCGGCGGTAGCTCACCAGGCAGGGGCCCATGCCGATGGCGAACCCATCGGCGCGGATGCCCGCCCACTTGGCCGCGAGGAAGTGCCCGAGCTCGTGGATGAAGATCAGGAAGCCGAAGCCGAGGAGGACGAGAAGGAAGCCGGAGAGTGCGCTCACGGTGCGGATCCTATGCGGGTGTCGCGGTGCGCGCGACCGACTCCGCGTGGACGCGGGCGGCTTGGTCGGCGGCGGTCACATCGGCGAGCGTGCGCACGGGCTGCGGAGCGCAGGCATCGAGCGTGCGCTGCACAATCACGGCGATGTCGAGGAACCCGATGCGTCGATCGAGGAACGCCTGCACGGCCACCTCGTTGGCGGCGTTGAGCACGGCACCCGCCGTGCCGCCATCGCGGATGACGCGCAGGGCCAGTCCGATCGCCGGGAAGCGCCGGTGGTCGACCGGCTCGAAGTCGAGCGAGCGCAGCGTGGAGAAGTCGAGCTTGCGCGACGGGCCGTCGAACCGCTCGGGGTCGCACAGCGCCTGCTGGATGGGGGTGCGCATGTCGGGCGGCGACAGCTGCGCCAGCACGGAGCCGTCGAGGTACTCCACGAATCCATGCACGATCGACTGCGGATGCACGATGGCATCGATCCGGTCGGCGCCGAGCGCGAACAGCCAGTGCGCCTCGATGAGCTCGAGCGCCTTGTTCATGAGCGAGGCGCTGTCGATGGTCACCTTCGGTCCCATCCGCCAGGTGGGGTGCGCGAGCGCGTCGTCGACGGTTGCGCGCGCCATGTCCTCGCGCGTGCGCGTTCGGAACGGCCCCCCTGACGCCGTGAGTACGACGCGGCGGACTTCGTCCATCGAGGTGGATGCCTTGAGACACTGGAACAGCGCGTTGTGCTCGCTGTCGACGGGGATGATCCGAACGCCCGCGCGTGCGGCGGCAGGCATCACCACGGCTCCAGCGGCGACCAGAGCCTCCTTGTTGGCGAGCGCGACATCGCAGCCGAGTCCGATCGCCTCCAGGACGGGCTCGATGCCCGCGGCACCCACCATGGCGGCAAGCACGAGATCGCCGCGCCGGGCGTGTGCACGCAGGAGCTCGCAGGCGGCGGATGGCCCCTGGTACACGCGGACGCGCCCGGGCAGATCCGCGCGCGCCGCGAGGGATGCGTCGGGATCGGCCACCGCGATCGCCTGCGCCCCGAACTCGCGAGCCTGCGTGACAAGGGCATCGCCGTTGCGCGCGGCTGCGAGACCAACGACATCGAACCGCGCCTGACCCCGTCGTGCGAAGTCACGCACGACATCGAGCGCGCTCGTGCCGATCGAACCTGTCGATCCGAGCAGGAAGAGCCGCCGGCGGGTGGCGGCGCTCACTCGTCGCCGCCGCCCTTCGGCCGCTCACCTGGGGCGAGCTTGCGAACGCGCCCGCCGTAGAGCGAACGCGGCTTGGCCGCGGGAGCGGGAGCCGGTGCAGGCGCGGGCGGCTTCGGACTCTCGGCGCGCGGCTCACGACGGTTTTCGCCGCCCCGATCGCGGTTTTCGCCGCGATCCTTTCCGCCGCGGTCCCTGCCACTGCGTTCCTTGCCGCCACGTTCCTTGCCACCGCGATCCTTGCCGCCACGATCCTTGCCGCCACGATCCTTGCCGCCGCGGTCCTTGCCATCGCGATTCTGGCCATCGCGATTCTGGCCACCGCGTTCACTGCCACCACGTTCACTGCCACTGCGATCATTGCCGCCAGTGTCCTTGCCGGCAGTGTCCTTGCCGCCGCGATCCGCGCCGCCGCGGTCGTTGCCGCCACGGTTCTGAGCATCGCGATCGCCGTCACTGTTGCGGTCAGCGCGTGCGCCAGCCGAATCAACGCGGTCGCCCGCGCGTTCGGCACCGCGGTCCTCGCGACGACGACCACGGCCGCCGCGACGGCGGCGCTTGCGACGGCGCCCTTCGCCGCCACCATCGGTTCGCGAGCCACCGTCAGACGACTCGTCCTGCGACGATCCGTCGTCGGTCGCGCCGTCGTCGGTCGCGCCATCGTCGGAGTCATCGCTGTCGGTTGCATCGGCATCGCTGGTCTCCGCCGCATCCGCGTCCGCGTCGTCGCTGGCGTCATCCGAGCCTCCATCCTCCGACGAGCCGCTTGGACCGAATTCCGCGCCAGCGTCGCCCGCAGCATCGTCGCCACGATTCCC
>CAIOCH010000493.1 GCA_903856525.1 uncultured bacterium
CGAGCTCGACGCGGTCGTCGCCGCCGTCGAAGTGGAAGCACTTGCCCATGATGCCCGGGGCTTCGAAACCCGCATCGCGCACGCTCGCCGCCGGCGCACCGACAACGGAGTTGACGGCGGTCGCGGCCTTCGGGTCCTCGAAGCGCAGGTGCGCGACCAGGCCCTCGGTCGGCGCGGAATCGCGGAACGCGTCGAACACGGCCACACCCGACTTCGCCTCGAGCGCGCAGATCTCGCGCACCATCGCCTCGCGCTTCGCGTGGAACTCCTTGATCTCGGCCTCGGGATCGACCTTGCCGAAGTCGCTGCGCACCATGCGCAGCACGTTGTCGGCCTCGATGGAGTTGAACGGCGACTCCTTGTACGGCGCCACGCCCGCGAAGTACGAGGCGAACTGGTAGTACTCGCGCTGCAGGATGGGATCACCCTTGTGGTCGTGGCAGCGCGCGCAGTTCATGCTGATGGCCAGGAACGCCCGCGCGGTGGTGTCGACCATCGAGTCGAGGTCGTCGGCCAGCGCCTGCTTGAGGTCGGGCACCTCGTCGTCCCAGAGGCCGAGGCGGAAGAAGCCCGTGGCCACCAGGGTGTCGAAGTCGCGGTCGGCGAGTTCGTCGCCCGCCACGTGTGCCCGCACGAACCGCGCGTAGGGCATGTCGTCGTTCAGCGCCCGCACCACGAAGTCGCGGTACTTCCACGCGGCGTTCTTGTCGCTGTCGCGCTCGAAGCCGTTGGTGTCGGCGTAGCGCACGATGTCGAGCCAGTGCCGCGCCCACTTCTCGCCGTAGTGGGGGCTCGCGAGCAGGCGGTCGATCAGGCGCTCGTAGGCGTCGGGCGACTGGTCGGCCACGAACGCGGCGATCTCCTCGGGCGTCGGCGGAAGACCCGTGAGGTCGTAGGACGCGCGGCGGATGAGCGCCTCGCGCGACAACTCCGTGGCGGGCCGCAAGCCCTTCGCCTCGATGCGGGCGAGGATGAACCGGTCGATGTCGTTGCGCACCCACGCCGCTCCGCGGACCTCGTCGCGCACCCGCGGTGCCGCGGGCTTTGCGAGCTCGCGATAGGCCCACCACGAGTCGCGCGCCGCGGTGGCGCGCCGCACGACGGTGTCCTCGCTGAGCCCCTTCTCGGCGGCGGGTTTGTCGTCGTCACGCAGCGGTGCGCCCGCCATGAGCACGGCCAGGACGAGGCCAGAGAGGGCTGTCGCGGCGAACGCACGCGGACGACGGACGGTGGGACACGCCATACCGTGCAAGGTAGTCGCATCCCCCGCCGATCCAACCCCGTTGGGGTCGGGTCCCGAGGATTTCCCATCTGCAAAGGCCGCCGCCACGGAACCCCGATACACGGCCTCATGGATCCCTCCGCCCTCGCAGCCGCAGGCACCGACCCCTCCGCCCGCCTCATGCACCCGCTCCTCTTCGAGATCCTCGGGTGGGTGCCCGCTGTGATCTTTCCGATGGCCTCGGGGCTGCAACTGCTGGCCATCCTCCACCGCCGCAGCGCCGAGGGCGTGTCGGTTCCCGCGTGGGCCCTGTTCGCGATCGCGAACATGTGCCTGTTCGTCTACACCGAGAAGTACGGTGAAATGGAGTCGATCATGGGTGCGCTCGGCACCGCGGCGCTCAACCTCTGCATCGTGGCGGCGGCGTGGCGGTATCGAAAGAAACCGTGACGGAATCCGAACCGGGAAGGCTGCGTCAACGAACGGTCTCCGCGCGTCGCGGATGAACCAAACCGTCAGCCGGACATCTCCTCATGCCACGCAACCGTCTCCGCTCCCCGCTCACCTGCGCCGCCATCCTCCGCGCCGCCGCGCTGCGCGACCGCCTGCTGCGGGCGCGTCGAACGCTTCCCGCATGCGCCCTCGCGGGCGCCGTCGCCACGCTTCCCGGCTGCATCGCCGTGGGCGGGACCGCCCGCCACGAGTCGCCCACGCTCGGTCGGCAGCTCATCGACCTCAAGGCGGCGTACGACTCGGGTGCACTGAGCGAATCCGAGTACACCGCCGCCAAGTCGCAGATCCTGCAGGGCGACCGCCGCTGAACGCGGCGCGCCGGACGGCCCGCAACCGAACTTCTCCTTCGCTCATCCGCGCGGCGATCCCTCGATCGCCGCGCGGATTGTCTTGGCGTACTGGTCGAAGTCGATCGGCTTGCGGATGCACGCCGCCGCCCCGAGTTCGCGCGCCACCCGCTCGGCCCGGGCATCGCCGAAACCC
>CAIOCH010000494.1 GCA_903856525.1 uncultured bacterium
CCCTTCCGCGACATTGGGCTCACAACCGCCTTCGCGCTCATCGCCACGACCCTTCTCGGGAGCTACGCCGTGATCGGCGAGCGCTCGATCGCCGTGGCGGCGGCGGGGGTGCTGTTCCTCCTGCTCTACATCCGCGATCCGCTGCACGCGGTGATCCGCAGGCTGGGCAAGGAGGATGTGCGGGCGATCGCCACCTTCGTGCTCATTGCGCTGGTGATCCTGCCGGTGCTGCCCGACCGCACGATGGGGCCGCTCGACGCGATCAATCCGCGGGCGGCGTGGATGCTGGTGGTGCTCGTGGTGGCGATGAGCCTTGCGGGGTACATCGCGCAGGTACTGCTCGGCGCGCGCTCGGGCACGCTGGCCACGGGGTTGCTGGGCGGACTGGTGTCGAGCACCGCCGCCACGCTGGGTGCGGCGCGGCGCGCGCGCGAGGACGGGGTGGTGCCCATGGCGGCGGCGGTGATCCTGCTCGCATGCGGTGTGCTGCCGCTGCGTCTGATCGTGCTGGTGTGGGTCGCGGGGCCCGAGGTCGTGTCGAGGCTGTGGCCGTGGCTGGCGGCGATGGCGGTGATCGCGCTGGTGGCCGGACTCCAGTGCGTGCGACAGACGGGCGGGCTGCACGGCGACGCGCGCGAGCTGCCCAAGCCGCGGAATCCCACGCAGCTTTCGTCGGCACTGGCATTCGCCGCGGCATTCGTCCTGATCCGCGTGGTGAGCAAGGCCGCGATCGCCTACGCGGGCATGGGCGCGTTCTACGCGGTGGCTGCGGCGTCGGGCGTGACCGACATGGATGCGATCGCACTGAGCTCGGCGCGCGAGGTGGTGGAGGGCGTGCTCTCGCCGACCGATGCGGCGCGGGCCACGCTCATCGCGCTGGCGGTGAACACGGCGTTCAAGCTTGGCGTGACGCGCGTGGCTGGATCACCCGCGGTGTTCAAGCGGGTGGCACCGGCGCTCGGTGCGTCGATCGTGGTGGCGGTGGTGGGCGTGTTCGTGGTGTGAGGATCCACGGATCCACGGATCCATCAGCCACGCGGCATGCGGAAGTGGTCGGCAGGGAACGCAATGGGCTCGATGCGCCGCAGCCGCAGTTCGAGCGGCGGGTTCGGCGGGAGTGCGCCGGGCGCTGCGCGGTAGTCGTCGTCTTCGGGCGGGAAGGGGGCGGAGTCGGGCGGGAACGGTGCCGAGCCCGCCGCTCCATCGGCGGGCGGGCCGCTCGGCGATGGGGGACGCGTGGGCCGCTCGGGGCGCGGCACGGGATGCCAGCGGAGGTGCGCCTCGATCACCACGTTGCGTTCGGTGTCGATCCACAAGTCGATCTCGGTGGGGCCGGGAACGCGGCTGCGGCGGGCGGCGACGAGGTGCATCGTTCCGCGGAGGTGTGCGGGCGACTCATCGCCAGCGCGCGCGAACGCGATTTCGTAGGACCGCTGCACGAGGCGCAGCAGTTCGTCCATGCGCTCGACCGCGATGCGGCCGCTGCGCTCCTCGATCCAGCGGGGCCAGAGCTCCGACGAGTCGAGCGTGCGCGCGACGCCGCCCTCGCGCAGCTCCCACGCGCCGTCGGCGGACTCGGCGCGGATGAGCGATGGTCCGCCGGCGACGCGGAGTTCGAGGCGCGACTCGTCGCCGCGCATGTCCCAGTTGCCGCGCAGCTCGACCTCGCGCGGCGGCGGTGGCATGCCCGGGCGGCGCGCCAGCCGCACGGCGACTTCGTAGCGGCGCTCGGCGGGCGACTCGCGCTCGCGCGACTCGCGCGACACCACCTGCGCCAGCACCGTGGAGGCGCGCGACTCGACGGGCATGAGCAGGAGCAGTACGCCCACCGTGATGGCGACGAGCGCCGCCCGCGCGACGCGGAGTGCGTGCGTCCGCGCGGGTGTGGGTGCTGCATCGAGCGCTGCGAATGCCCTGGCGTAGCGCCGCTCCCTCTTCGCATCGGCCTCTCCGAGGTGCTGCTCCAGCAGCGCGTCGAGCAGGCGGTCGCGCGCATCGCGGGCGTCGGGTACCCGCGCGGAATCCTGGTCTGCGGAATCCTGATCTGCGGAATCATGGTCTCTCGAGGCACCCGCGTGCCTCGAATCCGTCGAGTCCTGCGGATCGCGCCCGTGCCCGCTCATGCGAACGCTCCCTTCGCCGACAGGCATTCCGCGAGCATGGCCCGCGCGCGCTGGATGCGCTTCTTGATCGATTCCTTGCTCTCATCCGAGGCCGTGGCGAGGTGCGCGATGGTGTGCGAGTCGCGGTAGACCGACTGCACGGCCTCGGCGTAGGGAGCCGGCAGGCGCGCGATGCAGTCGTCGAGCGCCGCGAGCCGCTCGCGGAAACCCATCGCCGCGTCGGCTGCGGAGCCTGTCCAGCGCTCGAAGGCGTGGAGATCCCGCTCGACGGCCGCCATGACCTCGGGCGATGCGATGCGTACCCGTTTCTGGCGGGCGGCGTATTCGAGCGCGACCATGCGCGCGATGCCGCGCAGCCACGGGCCGAAGGGGCGCGTGCGGTCGTAGTCCTCGAGGCGGCGCCAGGCCACGAGCACCGTGTCCTGGAAGATGTCGTCCGCATGCAAAGGCCCTGCGATCGCGTGGATCGACGCCAGCAGCGCGTCGCCATGCTCGCGCACGAGGATCTCGAAGAGATCCCGCGCGGAGGGTTCGGGGGTGGCGGCGGGTGTGGGTCGCATGTGCGTTGACGGAGAGGGTTGTCGGGAGCGGGGCCCACCCACGGTATGACCGGCGCAAGGGGAGACCCGCGGAACCACGACTGATTGGGTCTGGCGGGCATGCCGGGGACGGCAAAGTGGAGGAATTTCCTCAGAAGCAGCCCACTGCCAGCGCCATGAGAGCTTCAAGGAGGAGGGAGGCGGAGCCGCGTGCGGTCGTAGTCACCGAGTCGGCGCCAGGCCACGAGCACGGTGTCCTGGAAGATGTCGTCGGCGTGCGACGGGCCCGCGATCGCGTGGATCGATGCGAGCAGCGCGTTGCCATGCTCGCGGAAGTAGCCCGAGTGCGTGCGCGGGACCTTGCTCACGGCCGCAGTGGAGCAGGGTGCAGGAGCCGGCGCAAGCACGGGCGCGAGACCTCCCCCGCCCACTCAACTCGCGGGGTAGTCGGTGTACCCCCGCCCGTCATCGCCGTAGAAGGTCGTGTCGTCCCACGGCGCGAGCGCCGCGCCGCGGGCGAGGCGCGCGGGGAGATCGGGGTTTGAGATGGCGAGTTTGCCGAACGAGACGGCGTCGCCGAGGCCGCGGTCGAGGTCGCTCTGCGCGGCGGCGACATCGGTGCTGTAGCCGTTGAGCACCACGGGTCCGTCGAACCGCGCCTTCATCTCGCGGCAGAGCGACTCCTTGAAGGGGCCGTTCCACTGTTCCTTGGGCCAGTAGTGGTTGAAGAGCTCGAGGAACGCCAGTCGCCGCTTGCCGAGCTCGGTGGCGACGCACCGCATGAGTTCCTCGTCGTCGGCCGCGGGGGGCAGGTCGTTGGCGCTGCCCATGGGCGAGAGGCGCACCGCAGTGCGGGCGTAGCCGAACGAATCGGCCACCGCATCGACCACATGCAGCAGGAGGCGCATGCGGTTCTCCAGCGTGCCGCCCCACGCGTCGTCGCGGGTGTTGAGGGTGCCCGAGAGGAACTGGTTGATGAGGTACGAGTTGGCCGCGTGCACCTGCACGCCGTCGAATCCCGCAGCCTTGGCGCAGCGGGCGGCGTGGGCGAAGTCCTCGACCAGACGGCCCATCTCGTGCGTCTCGAGCGCGCGCGGCATGCTGGCCTCCACGCGCTCGCGGCGGCCGTCGGGGTGGCGGATGCTCACATAGCCCTTGGAGCGGGCGGCGACGGGCGCGACGGGCGGCTGGCCGTTGGGCTGGTGGGCCACATGGCTCACGCGGCCCACATGCCAGAGCTGCAGGAACATGCGGCCGCCGGCGGCGCGCACGCGGTCGGTCACCAGGCGCCAGCCGGCGATCTGCTCGTCGGAGTAGATGCCGGGCGTCTGCGGATAGCCCTTGCCCTCGGGCGAGATCTGCGTGGCCTCGGTGATGATCGCGCCAAAGGCGGCGCGCTGCGCGTAGTACTCGGCGTGGAGCTCGTAGGGCGCATCACCGGGTGCCTTGGCGCGTTGGCGCGTGAGCGGGGCCATGAAGATGCGGTTGGGGCAGACGAGCCCGCGGAGGGTGATGGCGTCCTGGAGGAGTGGCATGGCGCGGCGGATCGGGTCGAATCGGAGAGGTTCGGGTCGTACTGGCGGGAAGTGGATCTTCGCAGGAATCCGCGGCGTCGATGCAGGGTGCGCGCGGATCACTACACTCCCGCCCGACGCAGCCGGCGGACGGACCGACGGCGCGCACCGCAGGAAAGGACTCCTCGCCATGCACCGCAACACCCTCCTCTCGACCGCCGTTCTCTCGCTCGCGCCGCTTGCCTTCACGGGCTGCAACGTGGCGCCCAAGGCCACCAACCGCGCCAGCTTCGAGACCGAGACCAGCGCCGCCAAGAAGTGGTTCTCGGCCAACGTGAAGGCGTTCGACCGGCAGATCGATTCGTGCGGCGGCTACATCATCTTCCCGAGCGTGGGCCAGGCGGGCATCGGGTTCTTTGGCGGCACCTTTGGCCGCGGCGCGGTGTACAACGCCAGCGGCACGCAGGTGGGCTGGGCTGCGCTCGGCAGCGGCTCCGTGGGCCTCCAGCTGGGCGCACAGGGCTACAAGATGGCCATGATCCTGGAGGACGAGGCCACCATGCGCCGCTTCCAGAACGGCAAGTGGACCGGCGATGTGAGCGCGACGGCCGTGGCGGCCAACGAGGGTGCCGCGGCGGATGCGCAGTTCACCGACGGCGTGATCGTGTACGTGGGCGACCAGGCGGGCCTCATGGCGGGCATCAGCGTGTCGCTGGCGAACATCCGCTACAAGAACCTCAACGACGTGGAGTGACCTTCTCGGCAGGCATCGGTTGTGCGGTAGCATGGTCGGATGCCCCGTCCCGGGAGAATGCACGCGACGACGACCACGAGCCTGATGCGCAGCACCGCTGCCGTCGGGTTCCTTTCATTGCTCCAGCCGATGCTCCATGGCTGCACGGCGGGGCCCAAGGCGCCGCCTGAGACCGCGCCTCCCGCTGCCGATGCGCTGCTGGACACGCAGTCGGCGTCGGTCGACGCCTCGCGCCAGCCGGCGCCGCGGTGGTGGGAGGATCTGCACGACGCGACGCTCGATGCGCTCATCGCCCGCGCCGAGGCGGGCAACCAGACGCTGGCCGCTGCCGTGGCGAACGTGCGCGCGGCGTATGCGGGCGTTGGTGCGAGCGAGGCACAGCTCTGGCCTGCGGTCGGGGTGGGCGCGCAGTACTCGCGCACGCTGACCAACATCGCGCAGCTCGCGGCCGCGGGCGTGCGCGTGGAGCCGTACGACATGTACGCCTACGGCGTGGGCATGCAGTCGTGGGAGATCGACCTCTGGGGTGGCGTGCGGCGGCAGATCGAGGCCGCCGAGGCCGACGCAGCGTCGAAGGTCGATGCGCTGCGCGATGCGCTGGTGTCGGTGCGCACGCAGGTGGCGGCGGTGTACGTGCAGGTGCGCACGCTGCAGGCGCAGCGCGCGGTGCTGGTGGCCAACCGCGACGCGCTCGCCAAGTCGCGTGACCTCGTCAAGGCGCGCTACGACGCCGGCACGACCAATCTGCTCGATGTGTCGCGCGCGCAGGCGGCGCTCGATGGAGTCGAGGCGCAGGTGCCGCAGGTGGATGCCGGGCTCGCGTCGGCGGTTTCGCAGCTGGCGGTGCTCTGTGGCGCGAACCCGTCGGAGATCGCGCCGCTGGTCGCGGCCGTCGCGCCGCTGCCCGAGAGCCCCGATGTGGCGGGCATCGGCCTTCCCGCGGAGATCCTCGAGCGCAGGCCCGATGTGCGCGCCGCCAAGGAGCGGCTGGCCGCCGCGACCGCCGCGATCGGCGTGGCGGAGGCCGCGCGGCTGCCCACGGTGTACGTGTCCGGCCAGTTCTACATCGCCTCCAACACCGTGAGCGGCCTCGGGGACCTCGCCAACAAGGCGTACTCGATCGGGCCGTCCCTGTACCTGCCGCTGTTCGACGGCGGACGCATCGACAGCGCGGTGCGGCAGCAGCGCGCGCTCGCGGAGGCGGCGCTCGCGCAGTACCGCCAGGCGATGGTCACGGCGATCGGCGACGTGAGCGCGGGGGTGGGCGACTTCGTGCACGCCCGCGAGTCGCGTCGGCTCGCCGACGCTGCGATGGAGAGCGCGAGGTCGGCGCTGGTGCTGGCCAACCAGCAGTTCGACGCGGGCGTCATCGATTTCTCGACGCTGCTCGACGTGCAGCGCTCGGCGCTCGACGCGGAGAGCTCCGCGGTCGAGGCGCGCGCGGGACTGGTGCAGGGCTTCGTGTCGCTGCAGCGCGCGCTCGGTGCGGGATGGTCCGGCGACGAGCCGCTCGTCGCGCAGGGTGAGGGTCGGGGTGAGACGTCCGTCGAGCATGATCGCGCCGGGGCAACCGGCGCTGGCGAGGAGAACCGATGATCGCGAAGGCAATCCGAGTGTGCGCGTGGGTGTGCGCGCTGGCGTGGTCCGTGTCGGCCGTGTCGTGCGGCAAGCCGCCCGCGATGCCTGCGGCGCCCGCCGAGATCACCGTCCGCACCATCGTCGCCGCGACCGGCGCGCCCGAGCGCGTGCGCAGCTACCCGGGCCTCGCGGCAAGCGTGCGGCCGGTGGTGATCAGCGCGCGCGTGGCTGGATTCCTCGACACGCAGCACGTGGCCGATGGCGCATCGGTGCAGGCGGGCGAGCTCCTCTACACCATCGACGAGCGGCCCTACAAGGCATCGCTCGCGCAGGCGCGCGGCGTGCTGGCGCAGGCGGAGGCGCAGGTTCCCGCGGCGAAGGCCGGTCGTGAGCTCGCGGCCCGCGAGGTGGAGCGCAACCGCCCGCTGGTCGAGAGCGGCGCCATCTCCAGGCAGTCGTTCGACCAGCTCGAGACCAAGCTGGCGCAGGCCGATGCGCAGCTCGCGGTCGCCAACGCCGGGGTCGACGCGGCGCGTGCGCAGGTCGAGGTCGCGGAGCTCAACCTGTCCTACTGCCGCATCACCGCGCCAATGGCGGGGCTCCTCGGCGACACGACGGCATCCGAGGGCCAGATGGTCGGTCCTGGCTACACCGTGCAGCTCAACCAGCTCGTGCAGCTTGACCCGATGTACGTGGAGTTCAGCCCCAGCGCAACGGAGTGGCCGCTCATCCGCGGGCTCATGGCCAAGGGCGAGGTCCGCGCCAAGGTCGCCTACGGCGGCGTCGAGGACATCGTGGCCGACGCGGTGCTCGGCTACACCTCCAATGTCGTGAGCGCGTCGACCTCGACCATCATGATGCGCGCGACGTTCGCCAACGCCGACGGCGCGTTCCGCCCGGGCACCTACTGCAACGTGGGCGTCGACCTCGGCGAGGTGCCGGGCGTGGTGATGGTGCCGACGACGGCGCTGGTCGCGCGGGAGACGGACTTCTTCGTGTGGCGCGTGAAGTCCGACGGCACCGCCGAGAACGTGCGCGTCAAGGTCACGATCCGCGAGGAGGACCGCGCCGGCATCGCCGATGGCATCGTCGCGGGCGACCGCATCGTGGTCGCGGGCACGCAGAAGCTGCGCGAGGGATCGAAGGTCGTCGAGCAGGCCGCCGGCAAGTAAGGAAACCGCATGTCGCGATTCTTCATCAACCGACCGATCTTCGCGACGGTCCTCGCGCTCATCATGCTCCTCGCGGGCGTGGCGACGATGTTCACGCTGCCCATCGCGCAGTTCCCGACGATCGTCCCCCCGACCGTGCAGGTGAGCGCCGTCTACAACGGCGCCGACGCCGAGACGGTGGCGCAGGCCGTGACCAGCCCGATCGAGCAGCAGATCAACGGCGTGCAGGGCATGCTGTACATGAGCTCGAACTCGACGAGCACAGGGCAGTCGATCATCACCTGCACCTTCGAGGTGGGCTACGACCTCAACATCGCCGCGGTCGACGTGCAGAACCGCGCCCAGCAGGCCTTCTCGCAGCTGCCGCAGGAGGTGCAGCAGCTGGGCGTGAACGTGACCAAGCAGTCGTCGAACATGACCATCGTGGTGGCGCTGCGCTCGCCCGACGGCGACTACGACTCGCGCTACCTCACCAACCTCGCCGATATCACCATCGCACCCGCGCTCAAGCGCCTGCCCGGCGTGGGCAACGTCACCATCTTCGGCCTCGAGCAGTACTCGATGCGCGTGTGGCTCGACCCCGCCAAGCTCGCGGCCCTCGGCCTCACCTCGGCCGATGTGGCGCGCGCGGTGCAGCAGCAGAACAAGCAGTCGGCGATCGGCTCCATCGGCGCCGAGCCGAGCGTCGACAAGCCCGCGTTCCTGGTGAACCTCACCACGCAGGGCCGGCTCGTGACCGAGGACGAGTTCAACGAGATCGTGGTGCGCACGGGCGAGTCGGGTGCGGTCGTGCGCGTCCGCGACATCGGGCGCGCCGAGATGGGCTCGTACCTCTATTCGAGCACCTCGCACTTCAACGGGCAGGGCGCCGCGCTCATCGGCGTGTACCAGCTGCCCGACGCCAACGCCTTCGACGTCGCGCAGGGCGTGCGCGCGGAGATCGAGCGGCTCGCCCCGATGATGCCGCCCGGCATCGAGCGCGACGTGGCGTACGACACCACGCTCTTCGTCCAGGCGTCGCTCGACGAGCTCATCCACACGCTGGTCGAGGCGGCGATCCTCGTCCTCATCGTCATCTTCGTGTTCCTGCAGGACTGGCGGGCCACGCTCATCCCCATGATCGCGATCCCCGTGTCGATCGTGGGCACCTTCGCGGTCATGGCCGCGTTCGGATTCTCGATCAACTCCCTCACGCTGCTCGGGCTCGTGCTCGCGATCGGCCTCGTGGTCGACGACGCCATCATCGTGGTCGAGAACGTCTACCACCAGCTCGAGCATGGCGAGACCGACATGCGCGAGGCGGCGGTCAAGGCCATGGCGCAGGTCACCGGACCGATCATCGCCACCAGCATGGTGCTGCTGGCCGTGTTCATCCCGGCCGCGCTCATGCCGGGCATCACCGGCCAGCTCTACAACCAGTTCGCGCTCACGATCGCGTTCTCGATCGTGCTCAGCGCCGTCAATTCGCTCACGCTCTCGCCGGCGCTGGCCGCGGTGTTCCTCAAGCCGGGACACGGGCAGACGACCTTCCTGCCGTTCGTGCTCTTCAACCGCTTCTTCGACTGGCTGCGCGAGAAGTACGGCACGGTCATCCACTGGTTCGGCGTGCACTGGTACATCGTGGCGGGCGTGTTCGTGGCGGCGGTCGCGGGCATCTTCGTCATGCTCGCGCGCACGCCCACGGCGTTCATTCCCAACGAGGACCAGGGCTACTACTTCATCGGCGTGCAGCTGCCGCCCGGTGCCGCGCTGCCGCGCACGGTCGAGGTCAGCGAGAGGGCGCGGCGCATCGCGGCGGCCGACCCCGCGGTGGAGAACGTGCTGCAGATCGAGGGCTTCAACTTCCTCACCGGCACGCAGCAGACGAACTCGGCGTTCCTCATCGTCACCCTCAAGCCGTGGGAGGAGCGCGACGCGCGCACCGAGAACGCCCGGGCCATCATCGAGCGGGCGCTGCCCGCGCTGCGCGAGATCCCCGAGGCCAATGTCTTCCCCGTGCGGCCACCGCCCATCGCCGGCCTCGGTGCCGCCGGCGGCTGGCAGCTCCAGCTGCAGGATGCGCAGGGTGTGGGCTTCGCGCGGTTCGCCGAGGTGGCGCGCGACTTCATCGCGGAGGCGCAGAAGCGCCCCGAGCTGTCGGGCGTGAACTCCCCGTTCAACGACGCGGTGCCGGTGGTGCGGCTGGAGATCGACCGCACCAAGACCCAGATGCTCGGGGTCGCGCTGAGCGACGTGTACACCGCGCTCGGGCAGAACCTCGGCCAGGCCTTCGTCAACAACTTCTCCATGTTCGGCAAGGTCTACAACGTGATGATCCAGGCCGAGGCGCTGCAGCGCATGGATGTCGCCGACATCCGCGGCATCCACGTGCGCAACGCGCAGGGAGGCATGGTGCCGCTGTCGGCCATCGCCACGCTGCACCTCGGCACCGCCACCGACAACGCCACGCACTACAACCTGTTCAACACCGTGCAGGTCAACGGAAACCCGGCGCCGGGCTACAGCTCGGGCGACGCCATCCGCGCTATCGCCGAGGTGGCCGCCGCATCGCTGCCCAACGGGTTCACCTACGAGTGGACGGGCACCACCTACCAGGAGATCGAGTCGGGCGGATACGCCGGCATCATCTTCGCCCTGGCGCTGCTCGCGGTGTTCCTGCTGCTCGCGGCGCAGTACGAGTCGTGGGCGCTGCCGTTCAACGTGCTGCTCGCGGTGGCGTTCGCCGTGCTGGGCGCGCTCATCGCGCTCCATCTCTCCGGCATCGCGCTCAACACCTACGCGCAGATCGGCCTCGTGATGCTCGTGGGCCTCGCGGCCAAGAACGCGATCATGATCACCGAGTTCGCGGCCGAGCGGTACTACTCGGGCGAATCGGTGCTCGACGCCGCGGTCAACGCGTCCAAGCTGCGCCTCCGGCCGATCCTCATGACCAGCTTCGCCTTCATCCTCGGCATCCTGCCGCTGGTGATCGCGACGGGCGCGGGCGCGCAGGCGCGGCGATCGATCGGCACGGTGGTGCTCGGTGGCATGCTCGGCGCGGTGGTGGTCGACCAGATCGTCGTGCCCACGCTGTTCGTGATGATCATGGGCCTGCGCGAGAAGCTGTTCGGACGCGCGACGGCGCCGGGCGCGAAGTCCGCGCCGGCGTCGGGCGGACACGGATCGCCGGGTCACTCGCCGCACTGAGTGCGTTGATTTGCAGTGAATCCACGGGAGGCCGCTTCGTCGCCGAGGCGGCCTCCGTTATCTTGGGCGACCGCGCAACCCATGCGCGCACCACCGACCAAAGGAGCAACGATGTCCGACCAGTCCCGCCGTGATTTCCTCGCCGCATCCGCAGCCGTCGGCGCCGCCGGCTTCATCGCTCCCGCCGGATTCGGGGCGTGGGAATCGCTGCAGGGCGCATCGTCGACGCGGACCATCAACATCGGCCTCATCGGCGCGGGCGGACGTGGATCGGGCGCCGCGAACGATTCGCTCAGCATCAATCCCAACGTGCGCATCGTGGCCATCGCCGACCTCGACACCGAGAAGGCGAAGGGCGTGCGCGACGCGCTCGCCGAGGCGCACAACATGAAGGACGGCAAGGAGGTCGCCAAGCGTGTCGATGTGCCCGACGACCGCATCTTCGGCGGCATCGACGGCTACCAGAAGGTGCTCGACCTCAAGGATGTCGACCTCGTGATCCTCGCCACTGCGCCGGGATTCCGCCATGTGCACATCACCGCGGCCGTGGCTGCGCGCAAGCACATCTTCGCCGAGAAGCCCGTGTGCGTCGACGTCGCCGGCTACCACGCCTGCTGCGCCGCGCACGACAAGGCGCTCGCGCAGGGCACCGCGATCGTGACCGGCACGCAGTACCGCCGCCAGACCAGCTTCGTCGAGGGCATCAAGCGCATCCGCGAGGGCATGATCGGCGAGGTCGTCGGCATGACCGCGCGCTACTGCTCCAACGGCATCTGGTACCGCGAGCGCAAGCCGGGCATGAGCGACATGGAGTACCAGATCTGGAACTGGATGCACTTCATCTGGCTCTCGGGCGACCAGATCGCCGAGCAGGCCGTGCACAACATCGACATCATCCACTGGGTCATGGGCGGCCCGCCGGTGCGCGCGTTCGCCTCGGGCAGCCGCTGGAACCGCCCCGCCGACAGCGAGATGTGGGACTCGGTCTCCTGCGACTTCGAGTTCGCCGACGGCCGCATCTGCTCGTTCACCGGCCGCCACTGGGCCAACGCCGACAACCAGCTCGACAACATCGTGTACGGCTCGAAGGGCATCGCCTACCTGCGCGCGTTCGACGGCGGCACCACCATCACCGACCGCGCGGGCAAGGAGCTGTACAAGACGCCGGGTAGCCTCGGCGCCGCCTACCGGCAGGAGCACAAGGAACTCGTCGAGTCGATCGTGGCCAACCGCCCGATCGTGGAGCTGCGCCAGACCGCTGAGAGCTCGCTCATGGCCGTGATGGGCCGCGAGGCCGCGTACTCGGGCCAGATCGCCACC
>CAIOCH010000495.1 GCA_903856525.1 uncultured bacterium
GAGCGGCGTGGTGCTCCACATCGGATTGCCCAAGACGGGGACGACCACGCTGCAGAAGTCGGTGTTTCCCGCGCTTCCCGGCGTCGCCTACGCGGGCAAGCGCATCCCCGGCTACGGATTCGCCACGCGCGCGCTCGGCGAGGCGATCGGCGCCACGATTTCCGCCGACAGCCTCCTCGCCGATTCCGCGGCGGCGCTCGCCGATGCGCTCGCCGAGATGCGCGCGCAGTGCGGCCACTCCACGCTCGTCGTCTCGACCGAATCGCTCGCGCATCCATCGGCACGCGACCTCGGCCTCGTCGCCGACCGGCTCGCGCGCGCCGCGCCCGACGCCCGCATCCTCGTCACGCTGCGCGCACAGCAGGAGCTCGTCCTCAGCTGGTACCGCTCGCACGGCCGCTTCGCGCAGTACCTCTTCACGCACAAGCGCGAGGGCGAGCGCATTCCCGCGCATCTCTCCCAGCGCGACTGGTGGTCGCTCGTGTCGCGCGAGCCGCGCGCGGGGCTGCTGGCGATGCTTGATTTCGACGCGGTCGTGTCCTGCTACGAGCGCCGCTTCGGCGGCCGCGTGACGGTGCTGCCGCTCGAGCTTCTCGCCGCCGATCCTGCTGCCTACGCGGCGCGTCTCGGCGCCGCACTCGAGGTCCCCGCGTCGGCATGCACGCCGCTGCTCGCGGCGCCGCGCGAGAACCCCGGGCTTTCCGCGCGCGAAGTGCGGCTCTCCCGGCTCCTCGCGCGCATCGGCGTGGGCATCGATTTCCTCGAGCACCGCGAGCGCAGCGCCTGGCGCCGCTGGCTCGCGCAGGGCCCGCGCGCCGACGCCGCGCTCGACACCGCGATCGCCGATGCGCTGCGCGAGCGCTACGCCGCCGGCAACGCCCGCATCGCCGCACGCAGCGGGCTCCATCTCCGCGCACTCGGCTACTCCGTCGCCTGATACCTTTCCGCCGTGACCGCCACCCAGCCCGCCGCCACCCCCGCGCTCCCGCGCAACCCGCACTTCGACGACCAGCGCGTCGTGTGGAGCGACGCGTACTCGGGCGCCTACGAGCCCGTCGCCTACGACCAGCAGTTCGACGACCAGTGGCGGTTGTTCCTCGAGCGGCAGACGGGTTTCTGCGACCACACCGGTGTCGAGACCAGCGACGAGTACATCGACGACCGCATCGCCGAGCTCACGGGCGTGCGCGATGTGCTCTGGCGCCGCAAGTGGGGCGCGCTCGCGCCGCTCGTCGGCCGCATCACGGGCCGCACCGCGCGTGCCGAGCGCCGCGGCATCGGCGGCCGGCTCTGGCTCGAGCCCAAGTTCCCCCTCGGGTTCTTCGACAACAAGCGCTGCCTCGACGCCGGCTGCGGCGCGGGCCGGTGGACCAAGACCCTGCGCTCGCTCGGCGCCCGCGTCACGTCGATCGATGTGTCGCGCCACGGGCTCGAGTCCACGCGCCGCTTCAACGACGACGTCGAGCGCTGCAGCCTGTTCGATATCCCGTCGCGCCCGGCCCTGCACGGCGCCTTCGACTTCACGCTGTGCTGGGGCGTGGTGATGTGCACGCACGATCCGCGCGCGGCATTCGACGCAGTCGCCTCCACCGTGCGGCCGGGCGGCGCGCTCTACCTCATGGTCTACGCGCCCACCTACCACGTGTCGCCGCAGGTGCTCGAGTGGCGCGCGCGCTACCACCGCGAGTGCCGCACCTTCGAGGAGAGGCTTGCCTTCGCGTACTCGGTCGCCGACCGCCCCGAGAACGCGATCAACCTCCTCGACATGCTCAACACCTTCTACAACTGGACCATTCCCGAGGATGTCTGCCGCGGCTGGTTCGAGGCCAACGGTTTCCGCGACATCGTGCTGCTCAATCGCAACGAGCCGCACGCGTGCGGGCTGCACATGCTCGGCACGAAGGCGTAAGCGGTCGCATCCGCGGTCTTGTGCCGGCGGGCGCCCGTCCGCGGACCGCCGTCGACTCAGCGGTAGAGCGCCTGCGTGTCGTCGAGCATCCGCGCGAGCGCGAAGCGTTCCCGCGCGAACTCCCGCGCCCGCGCCGACAGCCGCGCGTGCAGTGCGTCGTCGCCGAGGATCTCCCCGCAGCGCACCGCGAGCGCCGCAGCATCGTCGCGCGCGCAGAGGAATCCGCTCGCGCCATCGTCGACCGCATCCACCGCGCCACCGACCGCGGTCGACACCACCGGCGTGCCCAGCCACTGCGACTCGATCAACGCGTTGGGCGTGCCCTCCATGCGCGAGCAGAGCAGCGTCACACGCGCGGCGGCCATGAGCTCGGGCACGTCGTCGCGCCGCCCCAGCAGCACGCAGCGCGGGCCCAGCGGCCGCGCCAGCGCTGCGATCTCCGCCGCAAGCGGCCCATCGCCCACGAGCACCGCGCGCGCCCGCGCATCGGCCGCCAGCACGCGCCGCGCAACCTCCACGAAGAGCTCGGGCCGCTTCTCCTCGCTCAGCCGCAGCACACCGAGCAGCACGCGTTCGCCGTTCGGCGCCAGCTCTCGGCGCGTCCGCTCCACCGCGACTGGATCGGGTTCGCGGATCTGCGCTGGATCGAGCCCGTTGTGCACCACCGCGATCCGCGCGGGGTCGATCCCCATCCACTGCGCGTAGTCCTCGGCACCCGCGCGCGAGTTCGCCACGATGCGCACGCGCGGCGAGCGCGCCAGCGCCCGGTACCCGTCGCGCATCCACGACACATGCAGCATGGGAAAGTGCGAGGGGTTCACCGACCGCAGCGAGAGCACGATGCGCGGCACGCCCGTGGCCAGCGCCGCGATGCCCGCGCAGATGTTGGTCTGGTCGAGCCACGCATGCACGATGTCGGGCCTGCGCGCCAGGAACTCGCCGGCGAGGTCGACCGAGAGCGGCCGCAGCACCGCGGGCATGGCCGCCAGCGCCTCGCGTGTCGCCGGATCGTGCCGCAGCAACGCCAGTACGGCGGGGTCGGGTGCGCTTCCCGCCATAGACACGGGCACCGCCGCAGCCTCGATGCGGCCCTGGTAGTGCGCCGATGCGCCCTCGAGGGCCGCGATCGTCAGCACCTCGTGCGTCTCTCCGCCCCGCGGCTGCAGGCCGCACACCAACGCGGCCAACTGCCGCTCCGCGCCGCCGGGGCCGAGCGAGCCGATCGCATGCACCACCTTCGGCCGCATGGCCGCCGCGCGCGCAGGTCGCGCGAGCAGTTCCTCCGGCACCGTCATCGGTCCTCCACCGCGCGGCGGAAGCATCGCCAGCAGTCGCTGCGTCACCCGCGGCCCAAGCCGCGCCGCCACGCGCCGCGCCACACCGCGGGCGATGCGCCGTGCGAACCGCAGCACCCGCCGCAGCAGCGGGTCGCCGCGCAGGAACGCGCGTTCATATCCCGCCATCACCCACCCCGTACAGCGCGTGCGTCTCGCGCACCATCCGCTCGAGCGGGAAGCGCCCGCGCGCGAACGCCTGCGCCTCGGCCGACACCTTCGACCGCAGCGGTGGATCACCGAGCAGCCGGAGGATGTCGTCGGTCAGTCCATCGATGTCGCCGATCTTCCGCAGGAAACCCGTCGTGCCCGGCTGCATCGTCTCCCGCGTGCCACCCGCATCGGTCGCCACCACGGGGCAGCCGAGAGCCTGCGCCTCCACCAGCACGTTCGGCAGGCCCTCGACACGCGAACAGAGCAGCATTGCATCCGCCGCAGCGATCAGTGCCGGGATGTCGTCGCGGCGACCGAGCGCCACCAGCGAGCCGCCCAGATCCTCGGTGAACCGCCGCAGGTCGCCGAGCATCGGCCCATCGCCCGCAACGGCGAACACGCAATCCGGCCGCCGCGCGAGCACGCGCCGCGCCACATGCACGAAGTGATGCGGGTTCTTCTCGTCGCCCACGCGGAACACGCCGAGCACCAGCGGCCTGCCCGCCGCACCGAGTTCCGTGCGCACGCGCTCCACCGCGGTGGGCGTCGGCGAGGCGAACTGCTCCGCGTCGAACCCGTTGCGCACCACGCCGATCCGGTCGCGTGCGATCCCGATCCAGCGCGCGTAGTCGTCCGCGCCCGCCTCGCTGTTGGCCACCAGGCGCACGTGGTCCTCGCGCGCCAGCACGCGGTACCAGGGCAGCATCCAGTCGCGCAGCATCGCGGGGAAATGCGTGGGCGCGAGCGAGCGCAGCGAGAGGATCACCTCTGGCGCCCCCGTCACCAGCGCGGCGGCACCCGCGAAGATGTTCGTATGGTCGAGCCACGCATGCACGACGTCGGGCTCGAGATCGAGGAACTCGCCCGCGATCTCCACGGGCTCGTGCCCGAGGGAGAGCGGTATGGCGAACATTCTCCGCCGCAGCGCCCGGTCACCGCGGATCCGCTCCGCCGCGCGACCGCCCAGCCGCGCGCCCGCGGTGCGGATCTCGACGCCCGCGTCCTCAAGCACGCGCCGATAGTGACCCGCGGCGCCCACCGCTGGATGACAGGTGATCACCGTGTGCCGCACCAGCCCCGACCGCTGCGACGCCGCGATGAACGACGCCAGCTGGCGCTCGGCACCGCCTGCACCGAGGCTGCCGATCACCTGCACCACGTGTGGGACGCGGGGTCCGCCCTCCCCGCGACGCGAGACGTCCCCTTCGCGACGCGAGACATCCCCTCCGCGGCGCGCGACATCGCCTCCGCGGCGCGCGACCGCACCCGCGCGCTGGGGCGCCCGCATCCTCGGCAGCGCCACCTCGATCGCCTCATCGAAGCGCTGCGGATAGAACCGGCGGTCGTATGCCGCCGTCGCTCCCGCTCCCGCGAACTGCACCACGCGGCGCCCGAGCGCCCGCGCGACATGCGCGGCGGGGGAGATGCTGCGCACCACGGCATCGGCATGCGGGGGCGTCATCACGGTCGTCACGGCGCACCTCCCAGCGATGCGTGCGGGATTCCGCAGACATCGAGCGTCTCCCGCACCATCCGCTCCATGCCGAAGCGCTCGCGCACGAACGCAGCCGCCCGCGCCGACATGCGTGCCCGCAGCGCCGGATCACGCAGGATCTCGCCCGCACGCGCCTGCAGCGCCTCCACATCATCCACCGCACAGAGCGCGCCCGAGCCACCGTCCTCCACTGCGTCGACCGTTCCTCCGCCCGCCGTCGCCACCACGGGGCAGCCGAGCGACTGCGCCTCGAGCAGCGCGTTCGGCGTGCCCTCCTTGCGCGAGGTGTGCAGCACCACCGTCGCCAGCGTCATCAGCGAGCCCACGTCCGCGCGCACGCCCAGCATGCGGAACCGGTCGGCCGGCACATCCGCCATCGCGCGCGCCAACGCATCACGCATCGGTCCGTCGCCCGCATGCAGCGCCACGAGTCCAGGGTCCTCCGCCAGCAGCCGCCGCACCACCTCTGCCCACACCAGCGGGTGCTTCTCCTCCGAGAGACGGAACACGCCGAGCACCACGCGCCTGCCCTCGAGTCCGAGCTCCGTGCGGATCCGCGCCAGCGCCTGCGCATCACCCACGCGCATCGACTCCGCGTCGAAGCCGTTGAGCACCACGCGGAACCGCGATGCGTCCACTCCCATCCACGCCGCGTAATCCTCGGCGCCCGCGCGCGAATTGGCGATGAACGCCACCCGCGGCGACCGCGCCAGCACGCGGTACCACGCGCCGAAGTACGGTCCATGCAGGCTGGGGAAATGCGTCGGATTCACATTGCGCGTCGAGAGCACCACCCGCGGCACGCCCATGGCCAGCGCCGCGATGCCCGCCCAGATGTTGGCGTGGTCGAGCCACGCATGCACCACATCGGGCCGCAGCGCCGCGCACTCGCCGGCGAGATCGGTGCACCACGCGCGATAGGCGGGGTCCACCGCGCCAAGCGTGCGAACCAGCCGTTCGTCACCGCACACGCGCTCCATCGCCGGCCCGTCCACGGATGCGCCTGCCACACGCACCGCCACGCCGCCCGACTCGGCCAGCGGCAGATAGTGACGCGCAGCACCCTCGAGCGGGTTGAGCACCACGATCTCGGTATCCGCGGCACCGCAGCGCTTCGTCTCGCGCGCCGTGTAGACGACCTGCCGCTCGGCACCGCCCGCGGCCAGGCTTCCGATCACATGCATCACGCGCGGTCGCGGTGCACCTCGGGGCGCGCATGCCCGCACCTCGAGCAGCGTCTGCGCGAGCAGCTCCTCATCGCCAGCGCCCGGCTCCAGCCGCCGCCACGCCGACCGATCCACCGCACGCATCATCCGCTCGCCCGCCGCGCGCCAACGCCGCATCCATGGACGCTCGGCCCGCACGCATTCCGCGCGCGCAAGCAGGGTCCGATCGAGTGCAGCGGAGTACAGGCGCATGACGTTGGGATTGACTTCTCGCGTGGATCCACCCGTGGATCCGGCTTTGGATCCGGCCTTAGATCCGCCCGCGGATCCACCTGCAGGCCCCATCTGCGGGATCCGACTGCGGAATCCACGCGCATGACCCCCGCAGCCGTCGCCCGCCACGCGCGGTAGACTTGCGCCGATGCTAGCGGAAGTCGACGCAACCGACGCGCTCTCGCGGGTGCTCGCGGCCTTCGAGTCGCTCGGTTATCCGCGCGCCGTGGTCGAGCAGTGGTCGATTCCCGCCGCCGACGCGGCCGATCTCGTGGCCGAACTGCGCGCCACCAGCGCGCGTCTGCCCGGCTCCCAGCCTCTGCGGATCCTCGAGGTCGGCACCTTCGTCGGCACCAGCGCGCTCCTCATGTTGCTCGCGCTCCCGGGGTGCGAGGTCCACACCGTCGATCCCAATCTTCCACTCGACGTCGAGTTCGCGGCCATGAACTGCGGCGAGCGCGGCGCCAACCTCGCGCGGCGCACCCACGAGGTCGCAGCCCTCGCCGCCGAGCGACTCGGCGTGCGCGATCGCCTCCATCTCCACCAAGGAGGCTTCTCCACCGAGGCGACGTTCGCCGGCCGCAGCGCCACGGTGCCTGCGATCGGCAGCGCCGTCATCGACGCCGTGCTTGACGCCGGCGGTCCCTTCGACGCCGCATTCATCGACGGCCTTCACTTCGAGCAGGCCGTGCTCTCCGACCTCGTGCTCGCGGCTCGCGGTCTGCATGCGGATGCTCCCATCATCCTCCACGACGCCATCGGCTACTGGGGCGCGCCCGTCCGCCGTGCCGTCTCGCGCTTCCTCGAGCAGTCGCCTGGGTACTCCTTCTCGCATCCGCCGTACGCGGCGCTCTACCGGAGCATCGCCGTGCTCTCTCGCGCGCCGCGGCTCGAGGACCAGGAGTACGACACCCGCGCCCGCACCGCCTTCGGATCCGCGGCCGACCGCCTTCCCGGCCTCCTTGCGCGCGCGCTCGCCACGCAGCTGCCAGCGCACACGCTGCACGCGTGCGATGCGCCGTCGTGCGCCGTGGTCGCCGCC
>CAIOCH010000496.1 GCA_903856525.1 uncultured bacterium
CCGTGAAGTCGGTGATGTCGAAGTGGCCGTCGATGTTCTGCCCTGCGAGCGCGGTGGGCACCGTGAAGCCGAACTGCATGTTGCCGATGTTGGAGAAGATCGCCTGGTAGGTGCCGCCGCCGAGCGAGATGATGTCGGGGCTGCCTTCGCGCAGGTCGAAGGTGATGAGCGTCCAGGTGTTGGGCAGGACGATGGTGTTGGCGATCGCGGAGGCGCCTGGCGCGTTGGTGGGCGTGGCGAAGCGGCCGGTCACGGTGACGGCCTCGGTGAGATCGTGGCGGAACCGGAAGGTCACGCCGGTGGCGCCTTCGGCGATCCAGTTGCCGACGTAGCCGCCAGCCGACGAACCGTACGACGCGTGGGCGCGGATGACCGTGGGCGGAAAGCCGCCGACCGTGGTCGTGCTGAGATTGAAGGTGCTCGAGGCGTAGGCGAGCCCTCCTGGGCCGCCGGAGGCGAACCAGGCGAGGTCGCTGGCGCCGTTCGAGTTGCGCCAGTTGGCGCTGCCTGTGGCAAAGCTCTCGTTGAAGCCGAGGATGGCGGCGGATGCGGATGGAACGATGGACACAGCCGCAATGGCGGCGACGACGGCGCAACGCAACATCATGATGGAGTGCTCCCTCTGAACCTCTGTCTCCACGCGCCGGGTGGCGCGCCCCTGCAGGACGTGGACTTTCGGACGACCTGTTCGGGGAACATAGCCCTGCGGAGGCGCATGCAAGCGTGGGTTGGCGGAAATCGTCGGATCGGGCTGGGTGAATCGCGGGGCGTGCGCGTCACGCGGTGGATAACCGGCCTGAGGCGTCGCTGCGTGCTGCGGACGCGCGGCGGGCGGGCGCGTGCGTTGCGCGATCGCGTTAGAGTGCGATCGTGATCTGCTGCACCGCCACTCTGGGTCTGCCGCTCGAGACCTTGCGCATCGCCGTCGTGGCCGCGGGCATGCAGGCGCCGGCGTGCCATCCCGCGCCAGCGTGGCAGGCGACAGTCGCGTCGATCGAGGAAGCGCTGGCGGTGGCGCGGGCGCAGGCCGACGGACGTGCGGTCGAGATCGTGCTTGCCGCGGGTGTGCACCGGATCGAGCGCAGCGTGCGCATCGGGAGGGATGATCCCGTGGCGCTGATCGCGGGTTGCGAGGGCGCGCGGGTCGTGGGCGGGTGGGTCGATGCCGCTCCGGCATGGGAGGTGCCGCCGGCGCAGGCGATCACCGCGGTCGATGCGCAGGCGCGTCCGCAGGTACGCGCGTGGCGGCTGCCCGGGCATGTGCGCGAGCGGCTTGCGGGACCGGTCCACAGCGGCCACGGCATCGAGACGGCCGCGGTGCACAGCGAGGTGTTCGTGGGCGGACGCGCGCTTGTGCCGGCGCGGTGGCCGAACAACGACGCGAACGGCGGATACGCCGCGATCGGCGAGCTCGTCGATCCGGGCAGCGCGCCGCGCAACGCGATGGACGACATTCCCGCGGCGCAGCGCGTGGTGGAGCCCGATCGCGGAGGCATCTTCGTGCCTGCGGAGCGCGGGCGCGTGGCGCGCTGGGCGGGCGCGGATGATGCGTGGGCGTTCGGGTTCTGGAACTGGGACTGGTCGCACGAGCTGCTGCCGATCGCGGCAGTCGAAGCCGATGCGGGCCGGGTACTGCTCGGCAGGCCGCACCGCTACGGGCTGGCGCCGCGGGGGCGCTTCTTCGTGACCAACGTGCTGGCCGAGCTCGACAGCGAGGGCGAGTGCTGGATCGACCGCGCGGCGGGGATCGTGTACGCGTGGTTGCCGCCAGGGGCCGCGGGCATGGAGGCCTCCGTGTCGCTCGTGGGCGAACCGCTG
This sequence comes from uncultured bacterium, assembly GCA_903856525.1. GTDB lineage: Bacteria > Planctomycetota > Phycisphaerae > Phycisphaerales > SM1A02 > QWPT01. Next base: position 1,819 of record CAIOCH010000496.1, read on the forward strand.
CTGGTGCTCGAGGGGGTGCGGGGGCTGGCCGTGCGCGGGGTGCAGTTCGAGTGCACGCGCGGGCACGCGGTGGAGGCGCAGTCGTGCACGGATGTGCGCGTGGAGGACTGCGTGTTCCGTGCCATCGGCGTGCGGGGGCTACGGCTCGATGGCTCGAAAAGCCGCGTCGCGCGCTGCAGGTTCCTCGATATCGGCGGCACCGGGGTGCTGTTGACGGGCGGCGATCGTGCGACGCTGGCGCCGGGCGGCAACGCCGTCGAGCGGTGCGACTTCCGCGAGTGCGGGCGCGTGCTGCGCAGCTACAGCCCCGCGGTGGTCGTCGAGGGCGTAGGCAACCGCGTGTCGCGGTGCACGGTCACGCGGCATCCGCACATCGCGCTCTGGTTCCGAGGCAACGACCACCTCATCGAGGCGAATGAGTTCTCCGAAGTGGTCTACGAGACGGGTGATGCGGGCGCGATCTACTGCGGTCGCGACTGGACGGCGCAGGGCACCGTGGTGCGCGGCAACCTGTTCCGCGACATCCGCGGCAGCGATGCGCGGTACCAGAACGGCGTCTACCTCGACGACATGTCGAGCGGCATCACCGTCGAGGACAACGTCTTCGTCCGCTGCAACTGGGGCGTCCTGGTCGGCGGTGGTCGCGACAACACGCTGCGCCGCAACACCTTCGTCGCGTGCGCCAAGGCCGTGTCGTGGGATGCGCGCGGCGTGGGCTGGATGGCGCCCAGCATCGCCGATCCCGCGACGTCGACGCTGCACCGCAGCTACGCGGCGGTGCCCGTGGACAGCGAGCCGTGGAGGTCGCGCTATCCGCATCTCGGCGACTACCTGACCTTCGACTTCGGACGTCCGGTGCGCGGCGTGCTTGCCGGTTCGCACCTGATCGGCACGCCGCTCGGGCGGATCGACGACCGCAAGCGTGTGGTCGAGTCGGGCACGCTTTCCGAGCCCGGCGAGGGGGCCGCGCTTGCGGCGCGCGCCGAGGACGCCGTGCGCGCTTGGCGCGCGGCACGCGGCGACTGACGCCAGTTCCGGGTGCAGCAAAGCGCCCCGGTCGCGGGACCGGGGCGCTTGGATTGCGTTGCTGTTGGTCGCGTGTTCAGCGGCGACGGCGCGTGGCGAGGCCGGCGAGGCCGAGCAGCGCGATGGCGCCCGGCGCAGGAATGGCTCCGCTCGACACGACGATGTTGTCGATGCGGTTGGTGCCGCCGGTGGCGACCGTCGAGAGGTTCACGAAGCGGAAGGTCAGGCTCGCCTGATTGTCCGCGCCCGCGATGCTCGCGACCGTGGTCGTGAAGGCGCTCTGCACGCCGTTCACGACCGACCACACGAGGGTGTTCGTTCCCGCAAGGCCGGCCTGGATGACCGAGTAGCTGGCGAGGATCGTGGTGAAGTTCGTGCCGTCGGTGCTCATGTCGACGCGGAAGCTCGACGGACCCGTGCTCGAGCGGGTCTGATCCCACGCGAGGGAGATGTCGGTGAAGCCGGTGGTCGACACGCTGACCTGGTAGTAGTCGCCGACCGACCAGTTGTTGCTCGAGAACGAGGAGGTCGAGCCGTTGCCTGCTGGGCTCGACCAGGTGGTCGCGGCCAGCGCATGGAACGCGCTCAGGCTGGTGCCTGCGGTGGCGTCGCCGGCATCGGCTGCGCCGTAGACATAGTTCGACCCAGTGGTGGCAGCAGGGATAGCGGTTGGAATGGACCAACTCGCAACGATGGCCGCGGAGGCGCTCGCCGAGACGGCGAGGACTACAGCCGAAGCAAGGAACATCTGCTTCGTCATCTGAACTCCTGATTGTGGGGAACAGGAGTGGGACAGGATCTACAGGGACAAGGATCTACAGGGACAGGGATCTACAGGGACAG
>CAIOCH010000497.1 GCA_903856525.1 uncultured bacterium
CTCGAAATCCCTGCGTACAAAGCGAAAGACGCGCCCTCGTGATTCTCATCATGAGGACGCGTCTCTCGTGCGTTTGGCGAGGGCTGCTGTTCGCAACCACTCGAGTGTTCCATTTCCGCCTTCGGCGGAAAGCGAAGAACCTCGGTCTTGCGACCGAGGTTCTTCTTGAAGTAGCGGGGACAGGACTTGAACCTGCGACCTCCGGGTTATGAGCCCGACGAGCTACCAACTGCTCTACCCCGCAGACTGCAAGAATACCAAGTCCCGCGACGAAAGGCAAGCGATGCGGCGGTGCGGCCGCGAACCCCGCAATTCTCCGCAAAAACGCGTCGTGCCTCCGTAGGATTCCCCTCTCGCGAAACCACAGGCACGGAAGGGCAGCGGTGACCACATGAGTAACAACGCCACCGACACGAACCGCGTCATCTACTCGATGCTCGGCGTGTCCAAGACCATCAACCAGAAGCAGATCCTCAAGGACATCTACCTGTCCTACTTCTACGGCGCCAAGATCGGCGTGCTGGGCCTCAACGGCTCGGGCAAGTCGACGCTGCTCAAGATCCTCGCGGGCGTCGACAAGGAGTTCGAGGGCAAGGTCGAGGCCGCGCCCGGCTTCCGCGTCGGCTACCTCGAGCAGGAGCCGCTCAAGCACGAGAAGCGCACCGTCGAGGAGGTCATCCGCGAGGGTTGCGGCGAGGTCACCAAGCTGCTCGAGGAGTTCGACCGCCTCAACGAGAAGCTGTGCGATCCGGACATCACGCCCGACGACATGGACAAGACGCTCGCGCGCGTGGGCGACCTGCAGGAGAAGCTCGATCTCATCGACGCCTGGACGCTCGACAGCCAGCTCGAGATGGCGATGGACGCGCTCCGCTGCCCGCCCAAGGAGGCGACCTGCGACAAGCTCTCGGGCGGCGAGCGCCGCCGCGTGGCGCTCTGCCGGCTGCTCCTCTCGAAGCCCGATGTCCTGCTGCTCGACGAGCCCACCAACCACCTCGACCCCGAGTCGGTCTACTGGCTCGAGCAGTACCTCGCGCGCTACCCGGGCACGGTCATCGCCGTGACCCACGACCGCTACTTCCTCGACAACGTCGCAGGCTGGATCCTCGAGCTCGACCGCGGCATCGGCATCCCCTACAAGGGCAACTACACCGGCTGGCTCGAGCAGAAGCACAAGCGCCTCGCCATCGAGGAGAAGCAGGAGTCCGTGCGCCAGAAGACCCTCGCTCGCGAGCTCGACTGGGTGCGGCAGAATCCGAAGGGCCGGCAGGCGAAGTCGAAGGCCCGCGTGGCGGCGTACGAGCGGCTCCTCAGCGAGGACAGCGAGAAGCGTGCCAAGGAGATCGAGATCTACATCCCGCCGGGGCCGCGCCTCGGCAACCTCGTGATCGAGGCGAAGGAGCTCTCGAAGGCCTTCGGCGACACGCTGCTGCTCGACAACGTCGAGTTCTCGATTCCGCCCGGGGCCATCGTGGGCATCATCGGCCCCAACGGCGCGGGCAAGACGACGCTCTTCAAGATGATCGTGGGTCTCGAGAAGCCCGACAACGGCTCGTTCAAGGTCGGCGACACGGTCAAGCTCGCGTACGTCGAACAGACCCGCGACTCGCTGCCCGCAGGCAAGAACGTGTGGGAGGTGATCTCGGAGGGAAGCGAGGAGATCCGGCTCGGCAACGCCAAGGTCAACAGCCGCGCCTATGTGGCCCGTTTCGGCTTCTCCGGCACCGACCAGCAGAAGAACGTCGACACCCTCTCGGGCGGTGAGCGCAACCGCGTGCACCTGGCGCGGCTCCTCAAGAGCCATGCGAATGTCATTCTTCTGGATGAGCCGACCAACGACCTCGACGTGAACGTCATGCGCGGCCTCGAGGAGGCGCTCGAGAACTTCGCCGGCACGGCCGTGATCATCAGCCACGACCGCTGGTTCCTCGATCGCCTCGCGACCCACATCATCGCCTTCGAGGGCGACGCAAAGATCCACTTCCATAACGGAAACTGGTCGAGCTACGAGGAGGAGCGCCGGAAGCGCCTCGGAGAGGATGCCGCGCAGCCGCACCGCATGAAGTATCGGAAGCTGACGCGCACCTGACCCGGCAGGGGCACTCTGTGGTGGCGGTCGACGCTGTCGTGACAATGGAGCATTCACCCTCTTTGCGGACCGCGCGGCATGAGGCATGATGGTGCATCTCCGAATCGTTCCCGGAGAGTTGGCCGCAC
>CAIOCH010000498.1 GCA_903856525.1 uncultured bacterium
CGCCAACCTGCGCACGATCCAGCCGGCGGTCGGCGTCTCGCCGCGGCCGAGCGGAACCTCGACGCGCGCGCCCTCGGGGAGATGCGCAAGTGCCCTCGGCAGCGCGTAGGTCAGCCCGTCGGGAGAGCGATCGACCGCGCGCTCGACGGCGACGACGACCAGGGGCAGGTTCTCCGTGAGGGTGTTGGCCGCGAACAGGGACACGCCGTCAGCCTACGCGATGACCCCTCCGACGGCGCGGACGGTGGGCGCGGACGGTGCACGGCACGTGCCACCCAGTGCCTGGCACTGCATGGCACGTGCCGTGCGGGGCTCGAGGCCGGTGTTGGTTCGCAGTCCGAATCGCGATTCTCGCCCGCCAGGCGCTCATCCTCGTCGGGTTCGAATCTCGCCCCGAGGTCGGTCTCGGGCCGCAAGATGTCCTGATCCGCCGGAGTTATCGCGAAAGAAGAATTATTTGACTGGACAATGACCGCCACACACATGAAAGTATCTTCTATGCGCACAGTCCCATCGCTGATTCGATCCGCATGCTCGGTAGGCCTGGAGAGGGCCGTGGTTCCAGTGGTTTCCTGCGGAGCCGCCGCCGCCTTGGTCGCGGTGTTGCTCGGGCCACCAACCGGAATCGCATCGACGCTCGGTGCGAGTGCGGGACCGTCGTCCGATTGCGGCGAACAGCTCGACCAGATGCTACCCGTCGCTTTCGACGAGGAGTTGCTCCGAAACGCCATCGAGGCGACGGTGCGCGGCCGAATCGGCGCAACTGCCGTCGGCGTCGACGCCGGTGAGATCGCAACGCTCGCATCGCGGTTCCTCGCGGAGCGCTGCTTCGGAAATCCCGATGGTTACTGCACCTGGCGGGTAGGCGAAGGCGCGCTGCCGTCACCTGTGACCGTGGATGAGTTCGCCTCAGGCAATATCGAGGCCGCGCGTGCCTCGCTCGGCGGCGGCGATCCCCTCGTCAACCGCGCCGATGCGCTGCTCGGGCTGCGTGGAAGTGCCGCGATCCTGGTCGATTGCGCGATCGGCACCGTGGGCGAGCCTGCGGTGCTGGGGGTACTCGGTGGTTCGGATGCGATGGCGCAGCCACAGCTCGGGAGCCGTTTCTGGCACACATCCGAGGTGGCGAGTGGCGTTCGTGAGTTCTGTCTGCCCGAGGAGGCGACGGGCGCTCCAGTTGCCCGAGAGGCGACCGCCATCGGCATCGGGGTGGTCCTTCGCTACGCCGATGGAACACGAGCCCCCGTCCATGTCTCCATTGTCCGTGCGGCCGATTCGGGCCGCCTGGCCGTGGTGGGCTACTGGCGATTCGCGCCCTGCGGAGAGCAACTGCCATCGGGCATCAACCTGTCCTTCTGAAGACGACCGCTCGTGCACGGCACGTGCCAGTCAGTGCCAGGCACTGAACGGCGCGTGCCGTGCTCCGTAGGCGCTGGTTTCGCAGTGCGTGCGGCGAAAGGAGTCCACCATGACAATTGGAACTGCTCTGCTCCCCCTCGTTCTGGCGGCGGTGTCGCTCGCTCCGCCCGTCGACGAGGCGACGCCAGCCCGGTCCGCCGCGCCCGAACGCGACGGACAGACCGAGGCTCGCGCTCGGTTGCGTGGGCTCTTGCGCGACTGCCGACTTGCTCGCACCGGCGTCGAGTTCGAGGTTCGGCTGCGCCGAACATCCGCGCCGGAGCTGGAGTGGGGCCGGGCACGCGTGACACGGCTGCCGGGTGCGTTGCTCGTGGCCGAGCGCGCCACGGAACTCTCGGCGGACTCGGTCGACTTCGTGCGAATCGATGGAGTGTGCGGCAAGCGATTCAGCTTCGATGGCGGCGTGGAGATCGGCGCCGCGCAGAGCGGATCCGGCTCCGCACTCGAGTCGTGGCTTCCGTTGGCACTGCAGGACGGCTCAATGCTCGAAGCGCCGGATGAAGTTCGATCGCTTGAGGAGAGTCTCGAACAATGGGCTGTTCACTTGGATGGCGCGGGTGATGGGCGGTCGACCGACGCGAGTCCGCTTCGATTCCTCCTGCGCCCGGTCGGTCAGGGCTCCGGACTCGAACTGACACTCGAGATCGAGCAGACGGCGGCGGCGCCCCGCATCCGCCGACTGGCGGCCTCTACGCGACGGAGCGACGCCCCGGACACCAAGGTGCCGATTCATGACACGCTCGCCGAGTTCGCAGACGGAACGACGCCGTACCCCGCGCGCCTCGTGATCACGGCCGTGCGTTCGGGGCCCGGAGGCGCGCCTGAGACGCAGCGGCATGTGCTCGAGATCGAGGGAGCCACCGCACTGAAGCTCGATCGCGCCGAAGCCCAGAGTCGCGCGCGACGGCTGCTCGAGCCGGCGCTCGGCGCAGAAGTGGTCGATCGACGCTACGGACTCCGCTATCGAGGCGGAGACCGACGCTTCGAATGCGGTGGGCGCGCGTATCTCGCAGAGGTCGCCCTGGGTTCTCCGCTCGCGATCCGATTCCCGGAGTTGCTGGAGAAGTCGACGCCGATCGAATGAGGTGCACGGTGCACACCGCGTACCCTCGGGGCTGCGCCCCTCACGCGATGATTTCGGTGACAACCTTTCCCGCGATGTCCGTCAGCCGGTAGTGCCGCCCCTGGAAGCGGTAGGTCAGCCGCTCGTGATCCACGCCCATGAGGTGCAGGATGGTCGCGTGCAGGTCGTGCACGTGCACGCCGCCGTCGACCACGCTGTAGCCGAAGTCGTCGGTCTGGCCGTGCACATGCCCGCCTTTCACGCCGCCACCCGCCATCCAGATCGAGAACGCGCGCGGGTGATGGTCGCGGCCGTAGTTGTCGGCGGTCATCCGGCCCTGGCAGTACGCGGTGCGGCCGAACTCACCGCCCCAGATCACGAGCGTGTCCTCGAGCAGGCCGCGTCGCTTGAGGTCCATCACCAGCGCGGCCGACGCCTGATCCGTCTGCCTGCACTGGTGTGAGATTCCACCAGGTAGTCCGCCGTGCTGGTCCCACCCCTGGTGGAACAGTTGCACGAAGCGCACGCCGCGCTCCACAAGCCGACGCGCAAGCAGGCAGTTCGCGGCGAAGGTGCCGGGATCGCGCGAACCCGCGCCGTAGAGCTCGAAGGTCTCGTCGCTCTCACCCGAGAGATCGCTCGCCTCAGGCACGCTCGACTGCATCCGGTACGCCATCTCTGCCTGTGCGAGCCGCGCGTCGATCTCCGCGTCGCCCTCGTGCGCGAGCGCGTCGGCGGAGAGCTTGGCGAGCGTGTCGAGCATCGCGCGGCGCGCATGCGGCGAGACGCCCTCGGGGTTCGAGAGCGCCAGAACCGGCTCCTTTCCCGCGCGAAAATGCACGCCCTGGTGCTCGCTCGGCAGGAAGCCGGAACCCCACAGGCGCGCGTAGAGCGGCTGGTCGCGTGAGGCGTCCTTCGACACGAGCACGATGAACGAGGGCAGGTCCGCATTCATCGTGCCGAGCCCGTAGCTCATCCACGCGCCCATCGAAGGACGTCCCGCGATCTGGTGGCCCGAGCAGAAGAAGGTGATCGCGGGATCGTGGTTGATCGCCTCGGTGTGCATGCCGCGCACGATGCAGATGTCGTCTGCGATCCTCGCGGTGTAGGGCAGGATGTCGCTGATCTCAAGCCCCGCGCGGCCGTGCTTCTGGAAGCCCGTGAACGAGCCCGCGATGGGCAGCACGCCCTGGTAGCCGCTCATGCCGGTGAGGCGCTGGCCCGCGCGCACGCTGTCGGGAAGCGGCTGACCGTGCATCTCGCGCAGCTTCGGCTTCGGGTCGAGCGTCTCCAGGTGCGAGGGTCCGCCCGACTGGAAGAGGTAGATGACGCGTTTCGCCTTGGCAGGGAAGTGCGTGCCCGCGAGCGCGGGGGGCGTGGCGTGCGCGGTGCCGGCGCCAAGGATCTCCCCGAGTGCGAGCGAGCCCATGCCGAGCGCCGACGCACCGAGGAAATGGCGCCGCGAGATGCGCATCAGTTCGTCGTAGGTCGGTGGTCGGTGGTGCGTCGGCATGGCGTTTCGTTTCGAGGTCTATCGCGACATGACCGCCGCGTCGCTGGCGAGGATCGTGCTGCACGCGAGCGTGAGCGCCGCGAGTTCGTCCTGCTCGCCGCTGGCGACGCGGCCTTCGACGAGTTCGCGCAGCGCGTCGAGTTCGGCCGCGCGCGGCGCGCGCGAGCACGCCAGCCGGAACGCGCGCACGATGCGTGCATCGCGGTCGGGCGCCTCGCGCGTGGCGCGTTCGGCGAGCGCGCGGGCGCATTCGGTGAACACGGGATCGTTGAGGAGCGCGAGCGCCTGCAGCGGCGTGTTGGTCGAGGAGCGGCGCGGCTGGCACGCTTCGCGCGAGCCGCCGTCGAAGACGAGCATCGTCGGAGGCGGCACGGTCCGCTTGCGGAAGGTGTAGACGCTGCGGCGGTGGAGATCGTCGCCCGAGCCCGCGCTGTATCCGCCGCTCGCGCCCGACTGCGCGACGAGGTCGGGTTGCTGCCACGGCTTGACGCTCGGTCCGCCGAACTTCTCGACGAGCAGTCCCGAGGCGAGGAGCGCCGAGTCGCGCAGCATCTCGGCGGTCAGCCGGACGCTCGGTCCCCGCGAGAGCAGCTCGTTGCGGGGATCCCGCGCCCGCTTCTCGTCGCCCGTGGCCGAGCTCTGCCGGAACGCCGCAGTCAGGACCAGCCGCCGCAGCATGGCGCGCGTGTCCCATGCGTCGGGGCCGCGCGCGAAGTCGTGCGCGAGGAGATCGAGCACCTCGGGATGCGTCGGCCACGAACCTTGCACGCCGAAGTTCTCCGATGTCTCGACGAGTCCGTGCCCGAACACCTGCGTCCACAGGCGGTTCACCTCGACGCGCGCGAACAGCGGATTCGCGGGATCGGTGAGCCAGCCCGCAAGCCCGAGGCGGTTCGGCTCCGTGAGCTTCGCGGTCGAAAGCACCGCAGAGATCGCACCCTGCTCGACGCGCTGGGTGCGGTCGGGGTCGTCGTAGGCGCCGCGCCGCAGCACGAAGGTCGGCGGCGCGAACTTCGAGTCCTTCATCGTCATGAACGCCGGCAGCGCGTCGAGGTGGCCGGCGTACGCGCGCTGCGCGTCCCGAAGCGCGGCCGTCTGCGCCGAGGTGGCGCGCGCGACGGTGTGCTCGAAGTTCGCGCCCGCGTCGGGCACGGCGCCTGCGGCGAGCGCGGCCTCGGCCGGCGTGAGCGCGACGCGCCACACCGAGAGCTCGTCGATCGCTCCACCGCGGAAACCCGCGTCGCGCGAGCGCGATCCGAGCTCCATCGTGGCGCCGGCGATGTTCCCCTCGAGTCC
>CAIOCH010000499.1 GCA_903856525.1 uncultured bacterium
GCGGTCGCGGGTCAAGAGGCGTGCCGCAACTACATCGCGTGCGGCGAAGTGGTGGCCGAAACGCTGCGCGCCTTGCCGGTCCCGGAGGAGGCAACTGATGAAACCTGACCTGGACGCCATCCGAGCGCGCTGGCCGGGAGGACGGCTCGCGAACACCGACGCTCGTGAGGACGTACTTGCGCTCCTCGCGTACATCGAGGAGCTGGAAAACCGCGTCACGTACACCGTGGGCGAAACCGAATGGGCGATGCGCATCGCGGTTGCGGAGCAGCGGTTCGTGGACGAGTACGACCAGCGCAAAGCCGCGTGCCGCGTCATCGACGAGCTGGATGAGCGAGCCATCACCGCCGAGGAGCGCCTTGAACGGGTCACGCACGAGCGCGACCAAGAGCGCACGGTGTTCGAGCAGGAGAACCTCGCCCTGCGCCGCGAGCTCGCCCGCATCATGGACGACCACTAGCCTCGCGCGCGCCCGCGATCGCATTTCGATCAGAGGGATCGATTCGAATGCCGGAAGGGAACGGGAGGGAGTCTGAGGGAGGGAGAGGGGAACCGTCAAGCGCAAAGGTGATCCCGATTGATTCGGGCAGCGAATGTGCTAACAGAAATCGTGCACCCCGGAGAGGCCGACCCCCTCGTGCCTCCCGGTGTGTGCAACCTCACCAGTTCAGAGGAACGGCACCAGTGAAGGCAACGCAGCGCGCAAACGGCAAGAGCAACCCCGCCGACAAGGTGGAGCAGTGGGCAATCGAGCGCCTCACGCCCTACGCGCGCAACAGCCGCACGCATTCCGACGCTCAGGTGGCGCAGCTCGCGGCGTCGATCCGGGAATGGGGGTGGACGACGCCCGTACTCGTTGACGACGCGGGCGGCATCATCGCGGGGCACGGGCGCGTGCTCGCGGCGCGGCAGCTCGGCATGGCAACGGTGCCCGTCGTCGTCGCCGAGGGGTGGAGCGACGCGAAGAAGCGCGCATACGTCATTGCCGACAACAAGTTAGCACTGAACGCCGAGTGGGATTCGGAGCTGCTCACCCTCGAGCTCGGGGAGCTCGGTGAACTTGGGTTCGATCTCGACCTAACCGGCTTCTCGGGCGGCGAGATTGCCGCGCTGACGCTCGACGACGCGAAGCCGCCGACGAAAGAGCAAGAATCGAGCACGAAAGAGATTGACCCGGACGACTTCACGCTTGAGCATCATTGTCCGCGTTGCGGCTTTGAGTTCAACGATGAAAAGTAATCCGCACGCTTGGCTCTTGTCTGAGCTTAAAAACGTTCCGAAGAACGGCGTGAAGGTCATGTCAACCTTCGCGTGCGGCGGTGGCTCAACGATGGGATACAAGCGCGCGGGCTGCGAAGTCATCGCGGCAAACGACATCGACCCTGAGATGGCGTGGCACTACAAGCGGAACCATGCGCCGAAGCATTATTTCCTCTGCCCGATTCGCGACCTGCTCACGGCGGAACTTCCGCAAGAGCTCTTCGAGCTAGACATCCTCGACGGCTCGCCGCCGTGCTCGACGTTCAGCATGGCCGGCAGTCGTGAAGACGCTTGGGGAAAGGAAAAGCACTTCCGCGAAGGGCAGGCGAAGCAGGTGCTGTCGGATTTGTTCTTCGATTACCTCGACTTGGTAGAGCGGCTCAAGCCTCGCGTTGCCATCGCAGAGAACGTCAAGGGCATGATTATCGGCAACGCTAAGGGCTACACCAAACTGGTGATGGCCCGGTTCAAGGAGCTCGGCTACAGGCCGCAACTTTTCCTGCTGAACGCGGCAGATTGCGGCGTTCCGCAGCGGCGTGAGCGCGTGTTTTTCTGCGCCGTGCGCGAGGACGTGAGCACAGCGCCGGTCGTGCTCGCCCCGAAGCATCGGTGGGTGGGGGTCGGCGAGGCAACGTCAGATGTTCAAGTTCTGACCGCTGCCGAGATTGCCGAGACGAAACCGACTCCACTTGACCTGCAATGGTGGCACAAAACAAAGCCAGGCGACGGGTCCGGGTATGCAACGGCAAGAGAGCGGGAGGGCGGGAAACGGGCGGCGTTCACTCATATCAGGTTGAGCGAGCACGCCCCGTCAAACTCTCTGCTCGCGGCTGACAACACGAAGCACTGGAGCGTGTGCAGGGGCCTGACCTACCGCGAATGGAAACGCCTCGGCTCTTTCCCCGATGATTACGTCGCGAAGACCGACAAGATCGGGAAGTACATGATCGGCATGAGCGTGCCGCCGAAGATGGCGGAGGCCGTTGCGCGCGCGGTTTGCTCTCAGTGGCTCGGCGTGCAATATCAAAACGAGGCAATCTAATGGCCAACGGCAAAGCAGGGCGTCCGCTAACCTTGACGCCGGCCACGGCGGATAAGATCGTCAACGCGCTAAAGATGGGCAACTATCGCAGCGCCGCGGCGAAGTATGCCGGCGTGGAACCCGCAACCCTGAAGCTATGGGTGACGAGGGCGAACAAGGGCGAACAGCCTTTCCTCGACTTGCTCGACCGCATGAAATCGGCCGAAGGCGAGGCAGAAGCCTCACTTGTCGCGACGATCCGCAGGGCCGCGAATGACACGTGGACCGCCGCAGCTTGGTTGCTCGAGCGGAAGCACGCGCCGAAGTGGGGCCGCAGGGACATGAGCTGGGAAAACATGAAGCGCGAGAAGAAAGAGGCGCAGCAGGCGCAGCTCGCGGAAATCCCGCTCGAGGAGCTCGAGCGCATGGTCGTTGCCGAGAAGGCCCGCCGTGCTCGCGAGGCCGCGGCGAAGGCCTCGGACGTGGGCGCGCTACAGTGATCGCCACGCGACCAGCTCGCGACACGGACGCGGCCTACATCGCAGCCACCGCGCTGCACCAGGTGCACCGGTTCGTCAGGCACGTGACCCGCGAGGAGCTCGAGCTTGTCACGCGCGCCATGCTGAACGCATCGGCGATCGTGGTCGCGTGCTCGGAGACGGACGACGATACGCTGTTTGGATGGTGCGCCGCAATCGGCGGCGTGCCGTGGTTTACGTTTGTGGCTCGCGAGCTCCGCGGGCACGGTATCGGCGCACGGCTGCGCCTCGAGGTGACACGTGGACGAGGTATTGATTCGGCTGGTGAGCGGACTGCACATCGACAACCGGATGCAGGAGACGATCCGATTGCCGTTGCAGCGGCTGCGCTTGGATTCGTTCGGAGCGTTCATTCGTGACGTGGACGGCGACGCGGGCACGCTCATCCCGTGGGCACGGATTGAGCACATCCGGCTCCCCGCTCCTCCAAGCGTACTGGACGCATCAGCGGAGGGAAGTCCTCGGCAGCCTGGAGAGCCTGCTAACGCACCGGCTGGGATTCGGGTTGACGACGGCGACGCCATTGCAGCGCCAGCTCGCGCGCCTCGTGGACGGCGATCCAACGCTCGACCCGAGTGACC
>CAIOCH010000500.1 GCA_903856525.1 uncultured bacterium
CGCCTCCGCGCGTGCGTCGGACGAGCTCGAAGAGCCCGCCCCGCACGGGGTCGCCGAGCACCGCCATCGCGGCTGCATCCTCGACGTCGATCTCACCCGGAGCGTTGCTGACGGAAGGTGTTGCTGGCATCCGGTCGTACGATACGGACGACCTCCGTGCGGGTTCCGTCGTGCAAAGCCTGGCAGGGCGTCGCGCCCGTCATCTGATTACGTCATCTGATTGCGTCATCGGAAGATCCGTTGCCTCGGCCAAGCCAATCGGCTCCTCTCCGCAGGTGACGTGTTTCGGGGACAGCGGTGATCCGTTCGTCGAGCGCGCTCGGCGGCGAATCCGAGACTGCTGCGTTCGCGAAACGCGTTCGCGCGGCGCCCCAGGCTGACGCCCGCCCCCGTTCGAAAGCCTGCCAGCCCGACACGGAGCAGCCCTTGTCCATCGTCGTTCGCCTCGCGCTCGTGAGCCTCATCCCCATCTCCTCGATGCACGCCGAGACATCCGCGCAGCAGTTCGTGGCACGGCCGAGCGTGACGCTCGCCCGCCCCGCGGTGACGGCGGACTTCGTCGAGACCGCGATCGCCTCCAAGTGCACGACGCTCGCGCGCGCACTCGAGGCGGCGGGGCTCGTCGAGGCGCTCAAGGGCGCCGGACCGTTCACCCTCTTCGCCCCGACCGACGAGGCGTTCGCGGCGCTGCCGAAGGGAACGCTTGAGTCGCTGCTGCTCCCCGAGAACAAGGAGCGGCTCCGCGACATCCTCATGCATCACGTCGTGCCGGGCCGGCTCATCTCCTACGAGGTCGGCAACATCGACGTGCCCCAGATGGCGCGGACCGTCCGCGGCGACCGCGAGTCGATCGGAGCGGACGACGGCGGATTCCGCTTCGGCGACGCGCGCGTCATGGGCGCCGATGTGCGCTGCACCAACGGACTGATCCATGTCATCGACCGCGTCGTGCTGCCGAAGGAGCTCCGCTCCGAGGAGCGCATGAAGATGGCGATGAAGGAGGCCGCGCCGGCGAGCCTGCTCGCCGCGCTGCGCGCTGTTCCGGATGGGCGCTTCTCCACCTTCATCGCGGCGGTCGAGGCTTCCGGCGGCGACCAGGACTGGGCGCAGCCCGAGCCGCAGGGGAACTGGACCCTCTTCATCCCGACCAACGACGCCTTCGCTCGGCTCACAGACGCCGAGCGGGCGACGCTGCTCGATCCGAAGAACCGCGACGCCCTGCGCGCGGTGCTCGACTGGCACGCGCTGCCGAAGCTGCAGACCTGGGGATTCGACTTCAACGACGGCGAGCGGGCGCCGGCGATGGTCTCTGAGAACAACGACCGCTTCGTGCTCGACATCCTCGCCAATGGCTCGGTGTTCGTCTATCGCCTGCGCTCGCGCGGCGTCGAGCGCGCCGCCGAGGAGCCGTTCAAGGCGCGCATCATCGCGGGTGACATCGCCGTCGGCGGCACGGTCGTCCACGTCGTCGACCGCGTCATCATCCCGCCGCAGCTCGAGAACAGGGTGATCGCCTCGCAGGCGTACCTCGAGAAGGATGTCAAGGACTCCGCGATGGGCGCAGACGCGCAGTACAGCATCCGCTACGAGTTCAAGGAGATGATGAGCTCCGCCGAGCAGCTCGATGACGCCGGCGCGGTCGCGCTGTACCGCTTCGGGCTTCGGTTGCTCGAGGATGTCCTTCCCGTCAGTCGATCGGGCGTCATGATCACGCGCGACATGAACTCCGACCGCCGCGATGTGCTGCGGGACCGACTGCGCGCGCGGATCGACGACCTCGACCGCGTGTGGTACGCGATGTTCATGAAGAACAGCCCCGCGGCGACGACGCTCGATGCGCCGATCCCGGGCGATGGAATCGCGCGGCGCGCGGGGATTCCGGCAGACACATCGGCGCCAAAGGTCATGCTCCGAGCGACCACCGAGCAGGCGCCGGAGCGAACCGCGGACGTCGTCGTCCGCACTGCCGCATCCGCTCCCGCAGCGCCTCCTGCGACACCGACCTGGTGCGAGATCCTCGAGAAGGACGTCGATGCCACGGTCGTCACCGACTCGGCGCTCCGCGACGCGATCGCGAAGACGGGGCTTCCGTGGCGCGTGCGTGACAAGGCGTCGGGCATCGAGATGCTGCTTGTCCCGCCGGGGCAGTTCAGCATGGGCAAGAGCCAGGACGACGCCGAGGCGATGTCGAATGAGGTCCCCGCGCATCCCGTGACGCTCACGGGGGCGTACTACCTCGGTCGATTCGAGGTCACGCAGGCGCAATGGAAGAAGGTCATGGGCGATGAGGCGCGCGAGCGCCGCGAGCCTGCGACCGCTGGCAACGGCGCCGTCCAGATCGGCGGCGCAGGCGGGGCCGTGTTCGTCGTGCAACCGCGCGTCGAGCTGCAGGATCAGGACGGCAATCCGATCGGAACCTCGATCACCGCCGAGACCGACTCCTCGGGCACCGTCACGTTCACCACCACCGCGATCGATCCCGAGCGATCTGCCGAAGCAGCGGATGCGCGCCCGGAGCTCCCCGTGTACGCCGCATGGCCGCAGTCCGCCGCGTTCTGCGCGCGGCTCGGCATGCGCCTGCCCACCGAAGCGGAGTGGGAGTACGCGTGCCGCGCGGGCGTGCAGGCTGGGCGGTACGGGCCACTCGACGA
>CAIOCH010000501.1 GCA_903856525.1 uncultured bacterium
CGGGATGCGAAGAAGTCGTGCACGAGCTCGGCCGGCTCGCCGAGCACGCGCAGGCTCGACGCGCGCACATACGCGGTGAGCGGCTCGAGGTAGCGCGACATGATGTGCGTGCGCGCCTCGTCGGGCGCGTGCACGACGCGATCGAACAGCCCGGTGGAGTGGGTGGTGGGGAAGAGGTCGGGCATGGGGTGCGTGTTTAGGGACACGCGCCCCAGCTGTTGAGGACCTCGGCGAGATCGGCGCCGTCGACGGTGCCGTCGCGGTTGATATCTGCGCCGGGATACTTGCCCCCGGTCGTACCCCAAGTGTTGAGGATGGCGGCGAGGTCAACGCCGTTCACGGCGCCAGATGAATCGACATCGGCGGGGCAGTTGCAGAAGGGGGCCGACTCGCAGCAGTCCGGGGTGTGATTGCCGTTCTCATCCAGCAGCTCACCTGAACGGATCTGACCAAAGTCGACAACACCGTCACGATTGCAGTCGGCGGACCACTCGACGAAGGCCTGGCAGTTACCCGGTTCATGACCACTCGTGCTGTCCACCCACCGCAGCAAATCACTGGCCACCGTGGTGGCGGCGATCACGTTCATTGAACCGTTCACATCCTTCGGCTGACCGTCGGGGCGCCACGCGGTGAATGACCATGGCTCCCCGGTTACCCATCGCCAACCGCCAGCGGGTTCGACGTAGTCCGTCGCACTGAGTTCCTGATACGCACCGATCCAGCAATCATCGATCTGCGCGGGCGACGATGCGAATGCGACCGAAGCCGCGAATGCCTGCTCGGACGCCGAAGTCAGCGTTACCAGATGACCACCGACGGATTCCGCATACTTGCGCGCGGACTCCCATGTCAGAAAGTAGGGTCCATCCAACTGGTACCAGTGACCATTACCACCCGACGGAATGCTCCACTCCACCGCTTGAAAGACGCACCGCGATTCGGACTGGCAACAGTCAGGAACACCGTTGGTGTCGTCGTCCGCGAGGAGGCCTGCCTGAACCTGGCCATAGTCGACGATGCCGTCGTTGTTGCAGTCTGCGGACCACTCGGTGATCGACTGCAGCAAAAGGAAGCAGGTGCCTCCGTCATTGATATCCCCGTACGGATTGATCGCGTCCCATCTCCAGTGGAGGAAATCCTGCTGTCCATCCTCAACATCGGGGGGAAAGTTACCGCACGGATTGTCGTCGGCAAGCATGAGCGCAGGCGAAATCTCCGACCCAGTGAGCCATCGCCAACCCGTGTTTGGCGCGGCACTTCCGGGACCCTGTGTGCCGCCGATCAGGTAACCATGCGTGACCACGGGCAGCGACGGAAGGAGCCACGCATGCTCTTCCGCCGTCTCGAAGGACGCGAGATCGCCGCCGCGCGCCAACGCGCGTTCCCGAGCCGCCGTCCACCCGGAATGCGTGGTGTCCACCGCATACCAATGCCCATTCCCCCCATCCTCCACCCGCCACTGGACGGCTTGCTGCGCGAGCGCGCCCGATGCGAGTGCGAGCGACGAACCAACCACCAACGCCGATGAACGGAGGGAACGCATCCGGGACTCCTCTTGGGACCACTGGTCTTGCCACCGCGGCGTGACGGTGCCGCGCGGCGAGGAGAGGAATGGATGACTCGGCTGCCCGTGGGGAAAAACCGCAAATTGCTCTGCCGAAAGCGCGGTTGACGCCAGCACTCCGACGAGTGCGATCGACGCAATCCTGCGCGCAACCGCCGCTTGCGCC
>CAIOCH010000502.1 GCA_903856525.1 uncultured bacterium
CGCCGTCGCATGTGAAGTTCATCCTGTGCACCACCGAGCCGCACAAGGTGCCGCAGACGATCCAGTCGCGCTGCCAGCGCTTCGACTTCCGCAACATCCCCACCAAGCAGATCGCGGGCCACCTCGGCGCCGTCGCCAAGGGCGAGGGCATCGAGGTCACCGAGGACGTGCTGCTCTCGGTCGCGCGCCTCGCGAACGGCTCGATGCGCGACGGACTGTCGCTGCTCGACCGGCTGCTCGCCGCCGCGACGGGAAAGGTCGACGCCGCCGTGCTCGAGCAGGTCTTCGGCCTGCCCGACGACGAGATCCTGCTCGACATCGTCGATGCCTGCGTGTGCGAGCGCGTGGCCGACGCGCTGCTCCATGGCGCGCGGCTCCTCGAGCGCGGCAGCGGCGTCGAGCAGGCGCTCGAGCTGCTCGCCGAGCGCTTCCGCTGGATCCTCGTCGCGAGCGCCGCGGGCACCGAGAGTGATCTGCTCGAGGTCGCGGCGTCGATGCGCGACCGTGTGGCGCGCATCGCCGGGCAGACCGATGCCGCCTTCTGCGCCCATGCGATCGCCCTCTGCGATGCGACCGCGCGCAACGCCCGCGGCTCCAGCGCGCCGCGCGCCCTCTACGACGCCTGCGTCGCGCGACTGGCGCTTTCATCGCGCTTCGCGAGCGGTGCGGCCCTGCTCGCGGGCGGTGGTGGGGCCGACTCAAAAAAAGCAGGTAACCCCGCCGCGCCGCGCGCGACGGGGACCGCTCGCGCCGACGGCTCCGTTGGGACGGGGCCGGGAGTCACGATTTCCAGTATCGCGATCCCCAGCGTCACGAGCCCAGCCGCCATGATCGCGGCCGTCGAGACGAAGCCCGCCTCGAGCACGCCGCCACCGCGCGATTCCGCATCACGCTCGCCTGGCGCCCCCGTCGCGGACACGCGTCCCGTCCCGCGTCCGACCCCAAACCCTGCCGCGGCGGCCTCGGCTGTTTCCGCCAACCCCGCGTCCGCGCCTGCGTCCACCATGGCCGAGCTGCGCGCGCGCCTCGAGCAGGTCGCCGAGCGCAGCCCGCGCGACCGCGCGCTGTTCGAGCAGATCGAGGTGCTCGACTTCACAGGCGACTCCGCGCGCGTGGCCGTCGTGGACGGTGGCTCCGGCCAGTACCTCGCCACCAATCCCGATCCGATCCGCACGCTCCTGTCGCGCGCCGCGGGTCGTCCGCTGCGGCTCACCCTCGACACCAGCAGACTGCGCAACGCGGCCGATGCGCCGCGTCCCACGCAGGTCGATGATCCTTCGATCCGCAACGACCCGCTCGTCCGCAAGGCCGCGGAACTGCTCGACGCCACGGTGATCGCGGTCACGCCGCGGTTCATCGGCGACGACGCCAAGGTGGACGACGCGGACGGCGCAGGCGCCGACCAGGGCGATCCCGCCGAAGCCAAGACAGGCGACGAGGCGCCTCCCGCCGACGAGCCGGGCGTGTTCGGCGGCTTCGGCTTCGATGGTGCCGACGAGTCGTTCGAGTGACGGGCGTTCCCACGCAGAAAGAGAGAAGACGGTGTTCGACAAGCTCAAGCAGGCATCGCAGCTCGCAGGCATGCTCAAGGACCTCCCCCGGCTGCAGGCGCAGATGGAGGATGTGCGCGCCCGCCTCGCCAACACCAAGGTCGAGGGCAGCTCGGGCGGCGGCGCGGTGCGCGCGGTGGCGTGCTGTGATCTGCGCATCGATTCGGTCACGCTCGACCCCGCGGTCTTCCGCGGCATCGCCAACGGATCCGCGTCCGACCAGGCCTACGCCAACCGCATGATCGCCGAGGCCGTCAACGACGCGCTGCAGCGCGCCCGCGCACGCATGGCCGAGGAGATCGGCCGCGCCGCCAAGGAATCCGGCATCGATCTCCCCCCGCACATCCTCGAGAAGCTGGCGTAACCGCGCATGTCCAATGCCGCCTATCCGGAATCCGTCCGACGCCTCATCGACGCCTTCGCCGCGATGCCGGGCATCGGACGCCGCAGCGCCGAGCGGCTCGCCTTCCATGTGCTGCGCCAATCACCCGCCGAGGCGATGGAGCTTGCGCGCGCGGTCGAGGATGTCAAGCGCAAGGTCAAGCACTGCCGCGTGTGCTGGAGCCTCGCCGACAGCGACCCGTGCCCGATCTGCGCCGACCCCAGGCGCGACGCGTCGACCGTGCTCGTGGTCGAGCAGCCGAAGGACCTGCTGGTCATGGAGAAGACGGGGCTCTTCCGCGGCGTGTACCACGTGCTGCTCGGCCGGCTCGATCCGCTCAGTGGCGTCGGCCCCGACGCCATCACGCTCGATGCGCTCATCGCGCGCATGGAGCACCCCGACCGCAACGCCCGCGGCGCGCCCGTGACCGAACTCATCCTCGGCCTCAACCCTGATCTCGAAGGTGACACGACCGCGCTCTGGATCGCGCGCGAAGCAGGGGAGCGCGGCGTGCGCTCCACGCGCCTGGCCCGCGGGCTTCCGAGCGGCTCGCAGCTCGAGTTCGCCAACCCCGCCGTCATCGGCGACGCGCTCAAGGGGCGGACGAGCCTGTAAGGCCCGCGGATCCTCGTGTGCGGCATCCGCGCATTGCTCCGATGCTCGCATCTGCGTTCTCGCGCGAATGGGATGGTCTGCGAGTCAAGCCGCGTGCCAGTGCCCCCGAAAATCGCCCTCAAACTCGAAAATTGGCGCGCATTGGCTGCCTTCTCCCCCTCGGGCGGTCGATAGCATCGATACCACGCCGAACGCGCGGAGGATCCGCGCCGAGAGGAATGTCCGCCAATGGCAGGGATGCGCTTCGAGACATCACAGGGCATGAAGCTCGGCCAGACCATGGGTCTGTCGCCGAAGCTCATCCAG
>CAIOCH010000503.1 GCA_903856525.1 uncultured bacterium
CGCGGAAACTCGCCCTGCCAGATGTTGCAGCGCCACGCCTTGCCAGCGCCCGGATCGACGGCCTCGTCGCCCCACGCGTTGACCTTGCCGTCGAGCCCGCCGCGCGCCGCGAACTCCCATTCGGCTTCGGTGGGCAGGCGCTTGCCGGCCCAGGCGCAGTACGCACGCGCATCCTCGTAAGCGATGTGCACCACGGGATGCTCGTCGCGGCCCTCGATCGAGCTCGCGGGACCCTGCGGATGACGCCAGTTTGCGCCGGTCGTCCAGGTCCACCAGTTGAAGTACTCCTCGGCGGGCTGGTCGGGCGCGGGCTGGGTGAACACCAGCGACCCCGCTGCGAGCATCTCATCGGGCGGTTTGGGCGTGCCCTCGGGCACCTGCTTCTTGAGCTCGTTCCAGTCGACGGGGCGCTCGGCGACCGTCTTGTAGCCCGTGGCGTCGGCGAACGCGCGGAACTGCGCGTTGGTGACCTCCGTCACGTCCATCCAGAACCCGCGCACGCGCACGCGGTGCACGGGCTGCTCGTCGGCGCGCGCGAGGCGGTCGGTGGAACCCATGCGGAACTCACCGCCGGGGATCCAGACCATGCCCGTGGTGGAGGGGCTGGCGTCCTTCGATTCGGCCTGCGCGGCGTGGTCGGCGCCGTGCGGCTCCGCCGCTGCGAGAACCTCCCGCGGCTCCGCCGCTGCGGGGATTTCCCGCGGCTCCGCCGCTGCGGGGATTTCCCGCGGCTCCGCCGCTGCTGGGACTTCCCGCGGCTCCGCCGCTATTGGGGCCCTGCCCGTTGAGTCCATCGGAGGCGAAGCCAGTAGAAGCAGTGCGGCAAGCAACGACATGCGGCGAAGTGTAGCCTTCCCGCATGCGCGACTTCCTCCGCAACGCCTTTGCCCTCGACGACGGCAAGCCGTGCGAGCCATCGCCCGAGGAGCGCGCGCTGCTCGAAAAACTGGCTGCAGAGATCGCGCGGCGGCGCATGACCGGGCCTGCCATCACCTTCCTTGAGATGTCGCGGCCGATGAACGGTCTCGGCGCAGCGGCCATCCACTTCTTCTCGCCGCTCGCGTCGACCCTGGCCAACCCCGTGGCACTCAAGCGGTTCGCCGACTTCCTCGAGAAGCGCGGTTCGGTCGATGTGCTCTGCGGCATGCTCGAGGCCGCCGAGCGCGCCCGCGATGCCGCCTGCTGCGAGGGCGAGGCGCCCAAGAAGCCCTAGCGAGTCCGATCACGCGCGTCGCCTGGCGGCCGCTTCCAATCGTCCCAAGCGTGAAACGGTCCCGATCATGGACCACCCCGGCCGAGACCCCGAACGCGGCGTAGAACGCGGAACCGAACGAGGAACCGAACCATGACCCGACGACTCCTCTTCCGCATCCTGCTCACGGCGCTCGCGGCGTCGGCGGTCCTTGGTGTGACCGCCATCTTCGCCGACTCGAGCACCACCTGGCGTCTGTTGGGCACGGCCATGACCGTCGCGTTCGCAGCACTCCTCATGGTGCCCTTCGCGCCCGGCGAGTCGGCGGGGCGGCTCGACATCTTCCGCCGCACCATGATCGCGTACCTGGGCGTATCAGGGGCGATCGTGGTCGCCCTGATCTGGGATCTGCCGCTCATCTCGGGCGTCGCCGTCGAGTGGCCCGCATTCATCTGGTTCTACCTCGGGCTCTGCGCGCTCATCGTGGCCATTCCCGCCCTGCGCCATCGCAGGCTCGACGACCGCTCGCTGGCCCTCGCCGAGCGCATCGCCATCTGGGGCGCGATCGGCAGCGTGGCCCTGGCCTTCGTGGCGATGGCCGTGCTGCCCGGGGTCCAGTCGGGCTTCGAAGCCAGCCTGTCCCTCGGCTTCATCGTGCTCGGCGGCGTGGTGATGGCGGCGGCATCCGCCACGGGTCTGCGCGCGCCATCGACCGATCGATTCGCGCCGCTCGTGGCCGCCACCGCCGTCGATCGCGCCGCGGGTTGGATCGGCCTCGCCGCGGCCGTCGGCTGGACCCTCCTTGCCGTGATCGCGCGCATCGACGACCACTTCGCCCTGGTCGCCGCCATCGGCGCCGGCGGGCCGTACCAGCGGCAGACGAGCCTGCTCTGGCCCGTCGCCATCCCGCTCGCCACCATCGGCCTCGCCTGCGGCATCGGCTGCGTGCTCGGCCTGTCGCGGGTGCGCTCGCCGCTGCGCTTCCTGCGACACGCCGCCGTGGCCACCACCATCGCGCTCGGTGTGCTGTGGACCTACGCCTCGTGGCGGGCCACCTTCACGATCGACGCGTACGACCCCTTCAACCGGCTGCTCGGGCAGCTCACGGGCGCGCTTCTCATCGTCGACATCTCGGCACTCGCCAGCGGGCTCATCCTCATGCGGCTCCACCGCGCGCCCCGCGTGGGCAGCGACCCGATCGAGTCGCTCGACTGGACCTGCCCGCGCTGCGCCACCAAGGCCACGATCGGGCTCGGCGAGCATCGCTGCACCGCCTGCGCGCTCGCGGTGCGCATCCAGCTGCGCGACGACCGCTGCCCCGCGTGCGGCTACGACCTGCACGCGCAGCCCGCCGAGGCACCGCAGTGCCCGGAGTGCGGACGACTGCGGCAGATCTGAGCCTGGTTCATCGGTCGTGGCCGTCGGCCGGGACGTCGGCCAGGACGGCTGCCAGGACGTCGGGTGCCCGTCAGTCGCCCGACGGCGAAGCCGGAGGAGACTGCGGAGCGGGTTGCGTGAGACCCAGAGTAACGAGACTTCGGGTGACGAGACTTCGACTTCAAAGGCTCACGTCCGGTGTTCCGCAGTCTCCGCTCCGCGGCGACTGACGGGCACCCGAGGTCTCCGCAGGCTCCTGCAAGTCACTCCCCACCCTTAATCCCGCTGCGACTCCAGGCGGAACTCGCCCACGCTCGCGCGCAGCGCGCGGCTGGTGCGCTCGAG
>CAIOCH010000504.1 GCA_903856525.1 uncultured bacterium
CGTTGCGGCGCTCACGCCTTGGGGCGTTGCGGCGCTCACGCCTTGGGGCGTTGCGGCGCTCGCGCCTTTGGGAGTCGCGGCGCTCACGCCTTGGGGGCTCCGGGTACGGGGTTCGCGAGGACATCCGAGGTCTGCTTGGCGCGGAAGTCCGCGAGGCGGCGCGCCACACCGGGGTCGATGTGCGACAGGATGCTCGCCGCGAGGATGGCCGCGTTCACCGCGCCCGCCCGCCCGATCGCCAGCGTTCCCACGGGGATGCCCGCGGGCATCTGCACGATCGACAGCAGGCTGTCGACGCCCTGGAGCGCCTTGCTCTCGACGGGCACGCCCAGCACGGGAAGATCGGTCTTGGACGCGCACATGCCCGGCAGGTGCGCCGCACCGCCCGCGCCCGCGATGATCACCTTGATGCCGCGGCCGCGCGCCGAAGCCGCGTACTCGAAGAGAAGGTCTGGTGTGCGATGGGCGCTGACCACACGGCACTCGTGCGCGATGCCAAGCGCGGCGAGGGTGGTCGCGGCGTGCTGCATGGTCTCCCAGTCGGACTGGGAGCCCATGATCACCCCGACGACGGGCGAGGGCTCGTTGCTCATGGCGCGATGGTAAGGCTGATGCTCACCGCGTGGGGAGGCTCACCGCGTGGAGCGCGCACGCGCTACCATCGCCGCTCCCCGTCGGTGCGGGGGACGCCTGAGCAAAGGAAGGTTATGAGCGCGATTCGCCTGAACGGTCAATATGTCCTCCTCCGCGATGTCGAGAAGAAGGACTTCATGGCCTTCGTCCACGGCTGCCTGCCCCGGATCACCTGGGAGGAGCCCATTCCGCGCACGGCGGCAAACGCGCTCGCGGCCCTGCTCGCCGAGGGCAAGCCGCACACCGATCCGCTGGTCCAGGCAGGCTTCCAGAGCTGCGCCTCGCTCGGCATCAAGAACATGTGGACCGACGGCGCGACCGCCAGCATCACCGAGGAGGTGCCGACCGATGCCTCGCAGGGGCTCGAGACGGCCTTCGGCTTCGCCGCCGTCGAGTCGGGCGTGGCGCTGGCCGCGGCGATGTGCAACGCCTTCCGCCGGACGCTCACGATCAACGACGAGGAGCACCGCGTGAACCGTCAGCCCAAGGACGTCCTCATGGGCGTGGCGCAGGCGGTTTCCAACATGAAGAATGTGAATGAGCCGATCTTTGTGACCGCGGGCCGCGCGCTCGGTGGACGGCTCAAGGAGGGCTTCGGCCCGAGTGATCCGCACACGATGGCGATCCTCTGCATGCTGTCCGACTTCGGCGCGACGGGCGTGAAGATCGACCTCGAGAAGAACCTCCTCGGCTTCGCGCCCTTCAGCGCCGCAAACGCCATGGCGAGCGCCATCCTGCAGGGGCTTGGCGCCGACAAGATCGCCGAGGTGCGCGGGGCGATCGAGCGCACCAACGAGCATTTCCGCCGCGCCATGGCCCAGCAGCAGCAGCAGGCTGGTGCGGCGCCCGGAGCTGCGCCCAAGCAGGCGAGCGTGACCGTGCCGCGCGTGATGGGCACGCGCCGCCGCCGTTGATCCCATGTGTCCATGTTCGCGCGGTGCAGTGCGCGCCTTTCGGGAGTTCATGATGGCGAAGCCCGCAGCAGTCCTTTGCCGTGTCGCGTGCCGGGGCAGCGTGGCCTGCGGGCGCATCTGCGGACTCGTCTGCGGTGTCGTCCTCGCGCTCGCCGCCACCGCGTCGGCCGGGGGAACCCGCGTCTGGGATTCCCGCGATCTGTGGGCCACACCCCCCGGTGGTTCGGGTGGCGCGGCGGGCGATCGCCTCGACAGCGCCTTCGCCCAGTTCGCCGACTGGCCCGCCTACGTGGAGATCCTGCTCGCCGCGGCGCTCGCCCTCGGGCTCTCGTGGCTGATCGCCTTCAGCGGCCGCATGAAGAGCGAGCGCGTGGCCTCGCTCGAGGAGCGCAAGACGCTGGTGGTGATCGGCTTCGCCTGCGCTGTGATCGGCGCGCTGGTGATGGTGCAGCCCATGGTGGCGGTGCTGATCGTCGGGCTCGGCCTGCTGCTGCGCATGCCCTCGCTGGTGACGGCGCAGCCGCTTCGCGCGCGGGCGCTCATGGTGGCGTCGATTGGCTTCGCCGTCGGATTCTCGCAGTACCTGCTGGCGGTCTTCGTGGCACTGCTCGCCTGGTCGGCGCTGCGTTGGCTCGGCGGTCACCGTCACGCGAGCGTCAAGGTGCGCGTGGGACTCACCGTGGACCGTGAGCGCGCCAAGACGCTCATCGGCGACACACTGACCCGCATGAACTGCCGCGTGCACTCGGTGCGGGAGGGCCGGTCGGGGCGCAGTTTCGTCTACACCGTGCGCATGCCGTCGTCGGTGGCGGACGCGCTGCTCACCAAGGGGCTTGCGGCGACGCTGGCCCCGGAGATCGGCGTGGTTGAGGTCGAGATCCGCGAGGACTGACCAGGCTCCCCGGAGCGGGGTCCCCCGCAGTGGAGTTCACGCAGCGGAGTTCCCAGAGCGGAATCCACCGAGCGGGTTCGCCCCCACTCGAATCCCCCGTGTCTGCCGTGGTCGCGGGCCGCCGGCCCTCTCAGGCGCTGGCGCCGGAACCGCGGACCGCCTCCGCCTCCGATTCCTGCCACTGGGAGATGGTCCGCTCCTGCCGCTCGGGCTTGAGCGCGCGGAACTGGCTGGCGTCCGCCGGGGAGGCGAAGCCGATCGTCCGCCCCTGGTAGACCACTGCTGCCGCACCAGCCGTGAGCGTCTCGCCCGTGATGGGGCAGGTGAGGTTGGCGATGCCCTTCTGCGGGAGCACTTGGTCGGCGCCGTAGCGGGCGCGCTTGCTGTACTCGAGCGAGGCGAACTGCCGGGCGCTGTCGCGTCCCTTGCAGTAGATGGGGTAGCTCTCGAAGTACGCCACCTCGTCGAGTTCCGTCACGGGCTCGCCCATGATCGGGCAGAGGCGCTCGGCGGGCACGATGGGGGCGGGGACCTCGATGGTGACCTTCGTGCTCTTGACCGCGGGATTGCAGGCGGGAAGCGCGAGGGCCGAGCAGAGGACGGTGGCAGCGACGGCAAAAGTGGTGCGTTGCATGACGGGGACTCTGCGCGGCGAGGGCGCGGTGTTCAAGGTGCGCGGAGCGGGCCGCGCCGAATCTTCATGCCGCATGAACACGATCTGAACCCGCGTCCACGGCCGACTTCTGGGATTTTTGTTTGTTCTCCGTTCACGTTGCGTGAAGGCCGAAGGCACTCGCGCGTAAGTGCCTGCAAAACAGTGGCGATTCACGCATTCCTTACGCGGGCTTCATGTGAAGGAACCGTGAAGGGCCGCAGGTCGGCTGCTCCGCGCCCCTGCGGACGCCGGTGACCGTAGTTTGTCGCCTCGCCCGGACCACTCCGCGCAGCGTTGCGCGGTGGCGGGCAGCAGGGGTTTGCAGGAGAACCACATGCACGCGATCGAGAACTTCACTTGGCTCGCCGGAGCGACGACGCTCGGGTTGGTGGGCACCGTCTCCGCACTGGGCGGCGATGACACGGCGCAGCAGATCGCCGAGCTGCGGGCGGCGAACGCCGCGCTGGCGGCCAAGGTGACGCGGCTGGAGCAGGCTGCGGGCAACGAGAACTGGCTGACCGAGGAGCGGGCCAACGAGATCCGCGCCATCGTGGGCGATGTGCTTGCCGATGCGCAGTCGCGGGACAGCCTGCAGTCGTCGGGCATGACCGGCGGCTGGAACAAGGACCAGGGCGGGTTCTTCCTCGCCTCGCCGAGCGGCGACTTCAAGCTCAACATCAAGGGCCAGGTGCAGGTGCGCTGGGCCTACAACCAGCGCGACAACGAGGGTCTTGGTGCGACCGCGTCCAAGGAGAGCGCGTGGGGCTTCGAGAACCGCCGTACCAAGCTCACCTTCACGGGCTTCGTGCTCGACCCGAGCTGGACCTACGAGGTGAAGCCGGTCTTCAACCGCGCCCCCGGCTCGGTCACGGGTGGCGGCGCGACCTTCTCCAGCGGCAACATCACCGGCTCGGTCGAGGACATCTGGGTGCAGAAGGACTACGGCAACGGCATGATGTGGCGCGTGGGCCAGTTCAAGACGCCGTTCCTGCGCGAGGAGCTGGTGTCGAGCTCGTCGCAGCTCGCGGCCGAGCGATCGCTGGTGAACGACGTGTTCACCACCAAGTTCGCGCAGGGTCTGCAGTTCGAGTTCGGCGGCCGCGCCGGCGACCAGTGGCGTGCACTGGCGTACTACGGTGACGGCATGCGCGCCAACGCCACCAGCGTGCCCACCTCGGCCACCGGCACCGCCGGCGGCTACGCCGGTTCGTACACGACCGGCTTCAACTCGAACCTCACCGACTACGCCTTCGCGGGTCGCGTGGAGTACCTCGGGCAGGGCCAGTGGAAGTCGATGCGCGACCTCAACAGCTACATCGGCGACGAGAAGGCGTGGATGATCGGCTTCGGCGCCATGACCCAGGCGCTGCGCCCGACCAATGAGGGACCCGTGACGGCGAGCACCGTCGACAGCATGTGGGGACTCACGGTCGACGCAACCTACCACCTCGGTGGCGCCACGCTGTTCGCCTACGGCGTCTACCGCCAGGTGCAGCTCACGGGCGACGTGGCCACGCGCGGCGGTGGCAGCGACGACTCGATGGACCAGTGGGGCGCGGTGGTCCAGGCGGGCTACTTCCTGAATCCCACCGTGGAGCTCTTCGCCCGCTACGAGCTGGGCGACACCGACACCGACAAGTTCCGCGTGGCCGAGCCCGGCGTGGAGCTCGAGTCGGACAGCATCGCCACCGTGGGCTTCAACTACTTCTTCGGTGGAACGAAGGACGTGAAGTGGACCACCGATCTCGGCTACGCCTTCTCGCCCATCGGCGACTTCAACAGCTCCGGCGCCGATTGGCTGGGCGATGGGTCGTCGACGGCCGGAACCGGCTTCACCAATGACGGCCAGTGGGTGATCCGCACGCAGATGCAGCTGCTCTTCTGAGCGGCGGTCGCGCGGGGAGCTCCCCTTCGAACGGGGAACGCCCTCTCGGACGCGGGGATTTCCCCGCTCCGTCGCGCGTGCGAGACAGGTGTCCAGGCGTCATCGAGAGAGCGTCATTCGCGCACCGCCCGGTTCTCCACCGGGCGGTGTGCTTTTGCCGATAGCCTTCGTCCGTGCACGGAGGCGCGCATCATCACCACCATCACCACGACCCCGATGCGCAGGGCGTGCAGGGTGGTTCCGCGGAGGTGCCGCGCGGTTGGACTCCGTTCGCCCAGCTCGGTGCCTACGCAGAATTGGTGTGGCCGGCGATCGCGGGCGCGGGACTTCTCGCGGGGTATCTGCTCGAGCGCGCAGCGGAGGTCTCCGCCGATGGCGCCGCGGGTGGATCCGCACCGCTGTGGCTCGCCTACGCCTGCTACGCCCTTGCCTACGGTGCCGGCGGCTGGGAGGCCACGCGCGATGGCCTGCGGCAGTTGCGGCGCGGACGGCTCGACATCGACTTCCTCATGGTGGTGGCCGCCATCGGCGCCGCGCTGGTGGGCGAGTTCGTGGAGGGCGCGCTGCTGCTCTTCCTGTTCGCGCTGGGGCACGGCCTCGAGCATCTGGCGCTCAGCCGCGCCCGCAGCGCGGTGACGGCGCTGGCGCAGATCGCCCCCAAGCGGGCGCGGCTGCGCACGGCCGATGGCGGCGAGCGCGAGGTTCCCGTCGAGCAGGTGGCCGTGGGCGACATCATCGTGGTGCGGCCGGGCGAGCGCATCGCCGCCGACGGCGAGGTGCGCGAGGGGCGCTCGGGTGTCGACCAGAGCCCGATCACGGGTGAGAGCATGCCGGTGGACAAGGAGCCCGGCGACGGCGTGTTCGCGGGCACGCTTAATGGCGACGGAGCGCTCGTGGTGCGCGTGACGCAGCTGGCGAGCGAGTCGCTGGTGGCGCAGATGGTGCGGCTGGTCGCCGAGGCGCAGGCGTCGAAGTCGACGGCGGAGCGCGCGGCCGAGCGGTTCACGCGCGTGTACGTGCCGTGCGTGCTGGTGGCGACGGCGCTGGCGATCACGGTGCCGCCGCTCGCGGGATGGCTGTCGTGGAACGAGGCGTTCCTGCGGGCGATGAGCATGCTCATCGGCGCCTCGCCGTGTGCGCTGGCGATCTCGACGCCCGCGGCGGTGCTCGCGGGCCTCGCCCGGGCGGCGCGCGGCGGCGTGCTGGTCAAGGGCGGCGTGCATCTCGAGAACCTCGGCATCCTTCGCTCGATCGCGGTGGACAAGACGGGAACGATCACCCGGGGGCGCCCCGAGGTCACGGCGATCATGCCCGTGCCCGGGGTCGACGAGCGCGAGCTGCTGCGGGTGGCAGCGAGCGTGGAGAGCGTGTCGGACCATCCGATCGCGCGCGCCATCGTGCAGGCCGCGCGTGCGCGCGGCATCGAGGTGCCGCAGGCGAAGGACGCCGTGGCGGTCAAGGGCAAGGGAGTGGAGGCGTTCGTCGACGGTACGCGGGCGGGCGTGGGGCGCGGGTCGTTGTTCGTGGGTCACCCGGAGCTGCGCGCGGACGCGCAGGTGGCGCGGCTCGCCGCCGACATCGAGGCGCAGGCGATGACCGCCATGTCGGTGGTGCACGGCACGCGCACGCTCGGTGCGCTCGGCGTGAGCGACCGCGCGCGCGACGAGGCGGGCGACGCGGTGGCGGCGCTGCGGGCGCTCGGTTGCGAGGTGGTCATGCTCACGGGCGACAACGCGGCCAC
>CAIOCH010000505.1 GCA_903856525.1 uncultured bacterium
ATCGAGCAGCCGAGCTCCATCGACAGGAACGCGCGGAAGCGCGCCACATCGAGGCAGCCGGCCTGGCCGAGCACGCGGTGCGCCGGGAAGCCCGACGCCTTCCACGCGGTGTAGACCATCGCGTCGAGCGGATTCGAGAGGACGATGATGACCGAGTTCGGCGCGTGCTTCGCGACCTTCTCGGCCACGCTCGACACGATGCCCATGTTGGTCACGATCAGGTCGTCGCGGCTCATGCCCGGCTTGCGCGGGATGCCCGCGGTGATGACCACGATGTCGCTGCCCTCGATGAGCGTGTAGTCGCTGCCGCCCTCGATCTTGCAGTCGAAGCCCTCGATCGGCGCGCTCTCGTAGAGGTCGAGCGCCTTGCCCTTGGCGACGCCGTCGTTGATGTCGATGAGGACGATGTCCCCGAGTTCCTTCGAGGCGGCCCAGACAGCGCAGGCGGCTCCGGTGTTGCCTGCTCCGATGATCGAGATCTTCGCGCGACGCATGGTGGTTCGTTCAGCTCCGTGTGCGGGGTTCGGAAAGCAACTTCCGCACCGAGCGGCGCGGAAGGGGCGAGATGATAGCGCGTCCGATCCGTTCGGAATCCCCTACTTGTCGGGCTTCTTTGCGCCCGCGGAGACGCGGTCCGAAAGCGCGAGGCAGAGCGCCGACACCACGAACACCATGTGGATGGCGGCCGATGCCCAGAGTTCCTTCTCCGATGCCTGGCCAGCCTGCAGGAACACCCGCAGCAGCTGGATGGCGCTGATCGCCACGATCGAGTTGAAGACCTTCTGCTTCAGGCCGGATGCGTCGAGCTTCCCGAGCCAGCTCGGACGATCCTCGCTCGTGACATTCAGCCGCGACACCGAGTTCTCGTAGCCGCTCAGGACCACCATGAGCACGAGGTTGGCCATCAGCACGATGTCGATGAGCGACAGCACGTAGATCGTGGTCTGCGCCTCAGAGGAAAGCGTGCCTCCTGCCGCAGGCTCGGCGGTCAGGTGCCCGAAGAGGTGCACGAGTTCCCGTCCGAACTGGACGAGCAGCGCCGCCATCGAGAGCACCAGGCCCACATAGAACGGCGCGAGTATCCAGCGACTGCCGAACAGCGCGCGCTCCAGGAGCGCCTCCCCGAAGCGGGCCGGCGGCTCCTGATCCGATCGATCTGAGGTCTGCTTGCTCATGGTGGTTCGAACGTGCCTTCCCGCAACGGACTTCCGAAGAGGGTTTCCATCATCGCGTCACTCGGCGACGAGCACAACGGCCCAGAGGGGAGGCTCGTTGGAGGCGCACCAAAAGCACAATCGCCACATGGATGAAACCATGTGGCAATTGCGCGAATGGGCCAGAAAGGACTCGAACCTTCGACCTCACCCTTATCAGGGGTGTGCTCTAGCCAGCTGAGCTACTAGCCCGAAATCCGCCGAGGGGCGGGAGGGAGAGTGTAGCCCACGGTTGCCCTGCCTGCAAGAGCATGGCAGGCAGCGTCCGCGAACAACATCGCCCGCTACCACGCGGCGAGATCGCCCACCAGAGGCTCCACGAGATCCTTGATGGAGACGATGCCCAGGGGTCGGTCGAGCCGCTCGCCGACGACCGCCATCTGGACCCGCTCGCGCCTCATCCGGCCGATCGCGTCGAGGGCCGACACGGAGGGAGGCAGGAGCAGCACCGGCCGCAGCATGTCGGCGGTGGCCGCCGCGGGCCGGGCGAAGTGATCGACCGCGGCCACGATGCCGGTCACACGCCCCTTGCGATCCACCACTGGCAGCCGGCTCGCACCCGAGGTCAGGAACCGCTTCGCCCGTTCACCGCAGGGCGTCGATTCCTCGATGCTCGCAACCTGCCGCCACGGCTTCATCTCCTCGCCAACGGTGATGCCACGCATGGTGAACACCCGGTCGGTGATGCCCAGCTGCGTCTCGCTCAGTCCTTCGGCGCCCGCCCCCTCGGCGAGGAGCGCCGCCACGCGCGCCCGAGCCTCACGGCGATCCTCGCCCGATCGGCCGCCGAACAGTCGCGTCGCGATCGAACCAAGCGCCATCACCAGCGGGACCACCCCGGTGACCGAGAGCAGGATGCGCAATCCCACCAGCAGGCTCGCGTACTTGGGCATCCACCGGTCGGCATGGGTCCGGACGAGATCCTTTGGCAGCACCTCTCCGAACAGGAACACCACCGGCACGAGAACGATGAGATCGAGGAGTACCGCCTGCAGCGGGTCGTATCCCAGTCCATCGAAGATCTGCGAGACTCCGAAGCTGGCGGTCCAGCCGGCCAGCGCATTGGCGACCAGCAGGGTCGAGAGCAGCCGCCGCGGTCGCTTGTACTCCCGCTCGAGTCGCGCTGCACCGCGGTCGCCGCGCACAGCGCGGATCGACAACCTTACCTGCGACAGCGAGTACATGCCGGTCTCGAGCCCCGCGGTCAGACCAGCGGCGACCACGCCCGCCAGAGCAACGGCACCGAAGGCAAGCGCTGAACCGGTATCCATCTCGGCGAGCACGGCGATCACGACCGTCCCCCCGCCCCGAGGGACACCAGCACGCTGCGGATGCGAGCGCCTTCGACCGACTCGACCTCGATACGCATGTTCGCGAGCTCCACCCGATCGCCTGCGCGCGCCAACCGTGACAGTCGCTGCATGACCAGACCCGCCACCGTGCTCGACCGCGGCGAGACCTCCCTCGCACCGAACATCTCGCTCCAACGCGCCACACTCATCTCACCACTCACGCGCCACACCCCTGACGCCACCTCCACAGGCGCATCCACCTGGGTCTCCCCCGATTCGGCGATGTCGCCCACGATCTCTTCGACGCAATCCTCGAGCGCCACCACGCCAGCGGTCCCGCCGTACTCGTCGACCACGATCGCAAGCTTGGTGCCTGTCCTTCGGAAGTGATCGAGCAACTGCTCAAGCGATGCGATGTCGGGAACGAAGCGCGCAGGCTCGATGCACTCCGCCCGCGGCGGGCGTGGCGATGCGAGGAGGTACCGCTTCAGCTGCATGACGCCCACCACGTCGTCCACATCGCGGCCAACGATGGGAAGGTGGGTCAGTCGCGCCTTCGTCGCCGTCGCCAGGATCTCCACGTCATCCGCATCGGACGTAACGAAGGCCATGTCCACGCGGGGCGTCATGACATCGCGCACACGCAGCCGCCGCAGCCTCATCACGCCTTCGATCGCCTCGCGCTCACGGAGGTCGATCGAGCCCTCGCGCGCAGACTGCTCGAGGAGCGCCGCCAGTTCCGCCGCATCCACGATTCCGCCCGCGTCCCCCGTTGCAAGCCGCGACAACGGCGCGAGCACGTACCGATCGATCGCCCGCGAAATGGGTGACATGGCCCTCGTGAACAACACCGTCGGTGTCACCGCCAGCCTCGCCGATCGGCTCCGGTCGGCGTTGCCCACGAGCTTGGGAAGCACCTCCGCCGACAGCACCATGCCGAAGAGGGAGAGCGCCGCGAGGGCGATCGAAAACGCGACGCTATGCTCGAACCGCGTCACCAGCACCGAACTCACCACGAGATACGCCGTGCTCACCAGCAGCGACCCCAGCATCGTGCTCACCAGCAGCACGCGCGGTGCCGCGAGCAGCGCGTCGACCCGCACGGCGGAGCCTGGATGAGACCTCCGCAACGCCAGTCGCTCGGCGGGCGTGAGTGCGAAGTACGTCGTCTCCACGAACGAGAAGAACGCCATCGTGGCCAGCAGCGGCAGCAACATCGCGAGCAGCGTCCAGTCGAGCGGAGTCATCACCGGCAGCGCCGTGCCGACGGTCGCACCCTCCACAATCCCAAGGGCCGACGCGACAGCTGTGGAAGGAGCGGTCAATCCCATCATGCGCCGAGCCCCTCCCGGTCCAGCTGCTCGAGCATGCGCTCGAACGCACGCAGCACGTTGAGCTGCATCCAGACCTCGCGCGCGCACTCCTCCGTCCACCCGGCATCCGCAACCTGCGCGAACAATCCACGGATCCGCTCGAGGGCCTCGGCGGATGCATCCCTTGCGCGCTGCCGCAGCGACTCCGCTCCAACGGGATCTTGGCGCACACCATCTGCGAGTTCGCGGAGTTCCATCATTTCAATCAGGAACCCCTCCGGGACGGCCCGTTGGTCGACCGTCGGGGCCCCAAGCAACGCCAGGAGCGCGATCGCCCTGCTTCGCGGATCAAGCAGGCATCGATACGACTCATTCACAGCCGCACTCTCGTGTGCCGCCCCGGCGGAATCGGGATGGACGGCCGCCGCGCGACGCATCCAAACCGACCGCAGGCGACGGGCGTCGAGGTCGAACGTGGGCTCGATCCCGAGGACCGCAAACGCGTTCGACGACGAATCTGATGCATCGGGAGGGGGCGGCGGCAGGTCGTTCAATGCCATGCTAGTCCAGATCACATCAAAGTGCGCAGATTATCGGCACATGCGTCCAACGCCCAAGGATATCAGCACGGCCAACCCTTGATCGGGAATTCTGCATATGCGGCGCTTGACGGAGGCAAAACCATGTATGCTGATCCGTTGACCGCACCACTGACCGTCAGTCCACTGCGCGTCGAGTAATCCATGAGCCACACATGCGTGTTGATGCATGATGCGGCCAGACCTGGCCTGGGAGGCCAGACATGTTCAAGCTCTTTGTCGGAAATCTCAACTATCGTACGACGCCAGACGGCCTTCGCGAAATCTTCTCGGCTCACGGAGAGGTGCTGGATGTGTTCATCGGAACCGACCGCGAGACCGGTCGCTCGCGCGGCTTCGGCTTCGTGACCATGGGTTCCAAGGAGGCCGGTCAGGCCGCCATCGAGAACCTCAACGGTAAGGACTTCGAGGGCCGCGCCCTCGTCGTGAACGAGGCCCAGCCGCGCGCTCCGCGTCCCGGTGGTGGCTTCGGCGGTGGCGGCGGCGGCGGCTTCGGCGGCGGCGGCGG
>CAIOCH010000506.1 GCA_903856525.1 uncultured bacterium
CAGCTGGAACCGCCCCGACCTGCCGAACAACGGCACCCTTGGCTGGTTCAACTCGAACCCGTCCAACAATCAAGGACGCGTTGGGCAGGCGCCAAACACGGCGACCAATGTTCGGATCGGTCAGTTCGTCGTCGCAGCCAGCGATACGACGGTGCGGGAGTTCTCATTGACCGTGGTCTACAACAACGGCACACCGGGCGCCAGTGAACAGACCGCCACTTCCACCTTCCGGCTGTGCACTGGTGATACCTATCACCAAGATGCAGATGGCGACGGATTTGGCTCCAACGCGGGTGGTGCGACATCGAGCTGCGTCCCGATTTCAGGTTGGGTCACGAACAACCTCGACTGCAATGATGCTGATCCTTCGATCAATCCAAACACCATCTGGTATCGCGATGAGGATACTGATGGAATTGGCCACGCTCCGGCGGGAACGCTCACGCAGTGCGTGCAGCCCGCCGGGTATGCCAGGACGAGCGGCGACAACTGTCCATCCATCGCAAACCCAGATCAGTTCGATTGCAATGGCAACGCGATTGGTGATGTGTGCGAGCTCGCTGCAGGACAGGGCGACTGCAACGCGAACGCCGTGCTTGATACCTGTGAGGTCGCATCAGGACTGCTGACAGACTGCGATTCGGACGGTGTACCGGACATCTGCGAGGGTGCCGTTGAGGTTGCTCGCGAATCGAATCTGGGCGTGATCAGCGGGACTCAGGCGTTCGAGCAGACATTCACGGGCTTGCCTCGGGTGGCGAGTGGCGCCGCGCGCATGACGATTGAGGCTACGGCTGATCTCGGCGGTGCGACCGATGGTCTTGTGGTTTCGCTTGACGGCGGCAGCACTTCGACATTCTTCGTCGCCGACGGCACCGATTGCCCCCTGATACCAAACGTCGGTGTCATCACGCTGCCCCTGGCGCAGGCCAACGCGCTGGTTGCGGACGGGACCCTGCTTGTCCGCGTGACGGCGTTCGGCGCGGTGAACAGCGCCAACTGCCCGACAAACGGCGGCGTGCGGGTGAAGCTCGACTACCTCGGACTACCCGCCTCCAGCGATTGCAACGGCAATGGGCTGCTAGACTCCTGCGAGGTCGGCACGGGCGCCACGCCCGATTGCAACGCGAACGGGATCCCCGACGCGTGCGACATCTCCGCGGGTGTGGCTGCGGACTGCAACTCGAATGGACGGCCGGATTCGTGCGACATCGCCTCGGGTGCGTCGAGCGACCTGAATGGCAACGGACGGCCCGACGAGTGCTCGGGGGAACTGGTGGTCGGCGGCACGGGGTACGCGACCATGCAGGCCGCGCACAACGCGGCTCTGCCCGGCAGCACCATCGTGGTGGGCCCCGGTACTCGGAATGAACCGCTGTCGATCGGCAAGCGGCTCACCATCCGCAGTTCGGCGGGTGCCTCGCAGACGATCCTCGAAGGTGTGGGGCTCAACTACTCGATCATGTACTTCGTGGGCGGGGCCGCCAACGGCTCCATCGTGGAGGGATTCACCTTCCGCAACGGCCAGACGGGTACGGAGATCGACTCGTTCAGCGGCGGGGCGATCGCAATCGTGCAGTCGAATGTGACGATTCGCGATTGTGCGTTCGTGAACAACCATGCGGGTCTGGGTGGTGCCATCTATGGAGCGTTGACGGGCTCGACCATCGAGCGCTGCACCTTCACGGGTAACTCTGCGGATATCGCGGGTGGCGCGATCTGCTTCGAAGGAGGCGCGGGCTGGGTGGTGCGCAACTGCACGTTCTCGGGCAACAGCGCGCTGGCCAACGGCGGCGCGGTGCACTCGATCATGGCGGGGTGTTTGTTCGAGCTCAGCTCCTTCACGGCTAATGACGCGGCGGAACTGGGTGGTGCGGTGTCGTGGCAGTCGATGAACTCCGCGCCGTTCTCGGTGACAGGCTGCACCATGGAGCTCAACGAGGCAACGCAGGGCGGCGCGCTGGCGGTGGTGACGGGCGGCGGTGCGTTCGCGGTGAGCGGCTCGCGGGTGTGCCGAAACCTGCCGAGCAACGTGTTCGGCGCTGTGAACGATCTCGGCGGGAACATCTTCAGCACCGACTGCAACGGCAACGGCGTGTGCGATGCCGATGAGATCGGCACGGGTACGGCGCCCGATTGCAACGCGAACGGGGTGATCGACGCGTGCGACATCGCGGGCGGTGCGGCGCTTGATTGCAACGCGAACGGTGTGCCGGATTCGTGCGACATTGCGTCGGGTGCGGCGCTTGATTGCAACGCGAACGGCATCCCCGATTCGTGCGATTTTGCGTCGGGTGTGGCGCTCGACTGCAACGCGAACGGGAAGCCGGACTCATGCGATATCGCCGGGGGTGTGTCGAATGACGTCGACGCCAACGGCATTCCGGACGAGTGCAAGCCCGACTGCGACGGTGACGGGCTGCCCGATGCGTGGGAGCTGTCGACGGGGCTCGAGCCTGATTGCAACGGAAACGGCCTGATCGACCGGTGCGACGCGGCGGGCAACCCGGCGTTGGATTGCGATCAGGACGCGGTGCCCGATGCGTGCGAGATCGCGGCGAATCCGTCGCTCGATTGCAACGGCAACGCGCGGCTGGATGCGTGCGATATCGCGGACAATGTGCTGATTGACTGCAACACGAACGGGCAGATCGATACGTGCGAGTTGATCACGAACCCCGGCAACGACTGCGACGCCGACGGCCAGATCGACACCTGCGAGATCGCGGCCAACGCGGGGCTCGACAAGAACGCGAACGGGCGGCTTGACACCTGCGAGCTGGCGCGGGGTGACCTCAACCTGGACGGCGTGGTGAACGCGGCGGATCTCGCCGTGCTGCTCGCCTTCTGGGGGGTGCCGGGGGCGCCGGTGGGTGATCTCGACGGCGACGGGGTGGTGGCGGGCGCGGACTTGGCCGTGATGCTCGGCAATTGGGGGACGGGGGCGTAGCCGGCGGCGGATGAGCGTCTGCGGATCTCTGGTCGCTGGAGACACTCGGCGTGCGCGTCGGGCGGCGCGCGAGACGGCGCAGCTGTGACGCGCGATGCCATGTCGGTGTCGGCTCAAGCGGTGGTCTGCGGGCCGCGCCGTTTCGCGTTCGCCGTACCATGCGGGGTTATGCGTTGCCTACTTGCCGGTGGTCTGTCGCTTCTGATGCTCTGCACTCCGCTTGCCGCCCAGGACGGAGGCGCGCCTGCCGGGCCGCCGCCGACGCCGGTGCGCGTGGCGGAGGTGCGCGAGGCGATGCTGGCGCCGCGCAAGAAGGTGTTCGGCGAGCTGCGCGCGGTGCATCGCTCGACGATCGCGGCCGAGGAGGCGGGGATCGTGCGGCGCGTGGTGGCGAGCGAGGGCGCGCGCGTGGACGCGGGTGCCGTGCTCGTGGAGCTCGATGACGGGCGGCTGAAGCTGGAACTGGCGGCGGCGAAGGCCTCGCATGAGGCGGCGCTGGCGACGGTGGCCGAGCGCGATGCTGCGGTCGGGCGCGAGCGGCGGCAGGTGGAGTTGCTGCAGCGGGCGGCGTCGGAGGGCGGGACCAATCCGCGCGAGATGTCGGATGCGGAGAGTGACCTCGCGGTGGCGCAGGCACAGGCGGCGCAGGCGCGGGCGGCGGCGATGGTGATCGAGCAGCAGGCGGCGCTGTTGGCGCGGCGGCTGGCGGATCTGTCGGTGCGGGCGCCCTTTGCGGGGACGGTGACGCGGCGGCACACGGATGCGGGGGCGTGGGTTCCGGCGGGTGGCGCGGTGGTTGATCTCGTCGACACGGCGCTGCTCGAGGGGTGGTTCGATGTGCCGCAGGAACTGTACGAGCAGGCGGCGGGGCTGGCGAGCGCGGATGGGATCGAGATGCGGTCGCCGAGCGGGGGCGCGGTGCGTGGGAGTGCGGTGCGGGTGATTCCCGAGATCGACCTGCGGGCGCGCACTTTTCATGCGGTGCTGACGGTGGCGAACGAGAAGGGGGCGCTCGCGCCCGGGCTGGCGCTCACGGCGTATGTGCCGCAGGGTGCGCCGCGCAATTGGCTGATGCTGCCGAAGGATGCGCTCGTGTACCAGGGGGTGAACACGGTGGTGTACGCGGTGCGCGGGGGCGTTGCCTTGCCTGTCCAAGTTCGGGTGGCGTTTCCCGTGGGCGACCAGGTGGCGGTGGAGGCGGAG
>CAIOCH010000507.1 GCA_903856525.1 uncultured bacterium
GTGAGCAACCCCGCGGTTTATCAACCGCGGGGTTGCTCGGGATGGGCGACCCGGTGTCATCGGGGCCGAGCCGCCATCTCCGACTCCACACGTTTCTCCGGCACCCTGCAGGCGGTTGCCTGCAGGAACCCCTGCCGAAGGGGCGGGCACTCATGATCCCACCGAATCCACTCCTGGCTTCGGTAAGGTGAAGAGTCGAGTGCCTGCGAACGCGTGGACTGAGCGCACGGGGCGCGGCGCGGGGTCGTCAGATCCCCGCGTCGGGCCGAAACAAGACGTCTGTGAGTTCCGTGTGCTCCTTCTGACTCCGGAATCTGCAGGGGGTTCCACCACAGAACGCTGCAGCTGCGACACGAGAGCCGCCCGTCGCAAACCTGATACATCAAGGGGTTTACATTTCGTCAATTTTCTCCGTGTTCAATCGGCCCCTGTGTTTCGGCGGCCGCGCGCGATCCTCTGCGTCCCACGTACGGCCAAAACGAAAGCGGGCCCGCGGCGTGTGCCGCGGGCCCGCGTGGGCTCCACCGAGTCAGCGTTTCGTCACCAACGCTGGTTGTCGATGGGTTCCTCGATCGAGTCGACCGACGCCCCGTTGCGGTACTGGCCCTGCATGGCCATGGCCATGTCGGTCGCATCCACCCAGCCGTCGCCGTTGAGGTCGGCCACAGCCAGATCGCCGCGGCCGGCGCGACGGAGGTCCTTCACCGACACGCGCTCGCGCGGAGCGCCGCCCGTAAGTCCGCCGCCACAGGCATCGCCCGAGCGGAGGAAGTTGAGGGCGATGTAGGTGAAGTCCGCGTTGTTGACCACGGGATTGCGGTCGTAGTTGCTGCGGCTGGAGGCATCCTTGCTCAGGCCGCGGTCGGCGACGAAGCTCGCGAAGTCGAGGACATCGACCAGGTTGTCGTCATTCGAGTCGCCACCCGCGAGGGCGAACGGCTCGGCCACGACATACTTGGTTCCGCTCACCGACATCGCCTGCGACGAGGCCAGCGTGTGGGTGGCGTCCTTGACGCTCACGCAGCTGTAGTCGTCGCGGGCGGGCACGGCCACATCGACCACGCCACCGTTGCTGCCGCCGAAGGCGACATCCACGGTGACCACGTCACCGCTGCTCAGGCGCACGCGGATCGGCCGCGTGAACGAGATGCCGGGGTTGACGCTGCCGAGGAGGTTGACATCGAGCGTCAGGAGCTGCTCGTTGCGGATCTCGATGGAGCGGCTGACCGTCACGGGCACGCCACGCGAGTC
Source organism: uncultured bacterium (assembly GCA_903856525.1). GTDB lineage: Bacteria > Planctomycetota > Phycisphaerae > Phycisphaerales > SM1A02 > QWPT01. The sequence continues at coordinate 1,252 of CAIOCH010000507.1, forward strand.
GACCGAAGTCCAGCTCGCGTTGGAGATGCCGATCGGGAACCGCGCCGGCCAGGTGCCCGCGTTCGGCAGCCCGCTCGTGGCGGGGAAGCTGATCGAGAGCGTGACCGGAAGATTCTCGCAGCCGTTGCCTGCGGTGACCGAGGGTGCGGCCACCGAGGCGCCCAGCACGGATCCCGCGTCTGCGGGCACCGACACACCCTGATCGGGCACGCCGGCGAACGTGATGGGGCTGAGCGACGAGAGGCTCACGAGGTGCACGGTGGAGAACGGAATCGGAGCGGACGCCGTGCCTCCCGTGGCTTCCGACGAGATGCGGTTGAGGAATCCCGTCGGGGCGACGCGCAGACCCGTTGCGATGTTGCAGCCTGACGCCAGGGCGCGGAAGGTGAGCTGCGCGACGTTGCCCGTCGTGACGCCCACGCCGTTGCCGCCGAGGTCGACTCCCGTGCTGAAGGTCACGGAGCCCGCCGCCTGCGAGACGAAGATCGTCTGCGGGAAGGCGGTGCCACCGATACCCGAGGGATTCGGCACGTACTCGATCACCGTCGGATCGAAGAGGAGCCGCGCCTGCACCGCCACCGCGCGCGTCGGCAGGGTGCCGAAGTTCACGTAGACCGTGAAGAGCTGTCCCACCTCTGCGGTCACGTTCGCATCGATCACGAGCGAAGCACCGCTGGTGATGGCCGTGCGCTGGTCGGCGCTCAGGCCCGCCATATCAGCGTTGATCACGCCGCCTGCCGCGAGGCTGGTGGCGATGCGGCCGATGTCGGCCACGCTGAAGGCGGAACTGACCGAGACGTTGCCCGTGATCGAGATCGAACCCGGTGCGAGGAGTGCCGCAGCGAACTGCTGCTGCGACATGCCCGTCGCCACGATGGTCACCTCGCCCGAGGGCGCCTTGACCACGAGTGCGGCGATGGTGGTGGCGCTCACCGAAGAGGTGATCGCCAGGTTGTCGACGCGCGCCACACCGGTCATGTTCGCCGCGATGGCGTTGAGCTGGATGACGCTCATGCCCGTCGCGTCGATGGTGATGTTGGCACCACCAACGAAGCCCGTGGCGGGAGCGGCCTTGGCGAGGATCGCCGCGAGCCGCGCGTCGCTGAGGGTGGCCGAGAGGGTGAAGGTTCCTCCGATGCCCGCCGCACGGATGTGCGACGCGCGGTCGGCGACCGCCGTCAGTTGCGCCAGGCTCATGCTGGTGCCATCGACCGTCGCGCCGACCGCGTTCCCGAGGAACGTGGTGATGGCAGCGGAGGTCATCAGGCTGTCGACATCGGCCTTGGCGGGGTTGAGCGCGTAGGCGTCATCGATGTCGATGATGCCGTCGTTGTCGTCGTCGGCATCGCAGGCGTTGCCGAAACCGTCGGTGTCGCTGTTGAGCTGGTCTGGATTGAAGGCGCTCGGGCAGTTGTCGAACAGGCCGAGGAAGCCATCGCTGTCGGCATCCTGGATGTTCTCGGCGAAGGTCCGCAGCGGGTAGAGCGTGGTGCCACGGCCATCGGCACCCACGGCCGGCAGCGTCGGCGCATGCGGCAGCGGAAGCTCGGGGTGGTCGAACGGAGCCTGCTCGGTCCGCACGCGATCGTCGGTGAGGGTGCGCAGGAACGCTGCCATCGCCGTGATGTCCGCCTCGCTCATGCTCATCGACACCATGGCCGGGGCGATGGACGCGATGTTCGCCTCGTGGAAGTCGCCGCCACGGTTGTAGAAGCGGATGACGTCCTCGAGGGTCGCGGCGCCACCGTTGTGGAAGTACGGACCCGTGAGCTCGACGTTGCGGAGAGTGGGCGTCTTGAAGGCGTTGTCCACCTGGATGGCGAGACCCGTGATGTCGGGCATCTGACCGAACTCGGTGAGCATCGGGTTCAGCGCCGCCCGGCGCGCGGCCGACAGGGGCACGCCGTTCGGGTGCAGTCCGTTGACGCCAGGATCCTCTCCCGGGGGACGAACGGCGATGTTGTAGAAGCCTTCGTCGTAGACCACCCCGTCCACGGAGAGCAGGTCGCCGCGGTGCGAGCCGTTGATGAACAGCTGGTACTCGCCGAGGGGGAAGCCCACGATGAGAACCTCGATGGTCATCCGGCAGTCGATCACGCTGATGATCGTCTCCACGAACGCGTCGGGTCCGAACGCCGGAGCCGGCGTGAGCGTCTCGGCGTTGTAGATGCACGGATACGAGTTGCGCGTTCCCAGCGGGACCTGCGCCAGCACGTTGTCATCGATGTCGAGGATCCGGATGCCCGTTCCGCCCAGCGGGAAGTCGAGGCGCTGGATGTTGGGCTCGATGCCCAGTGGCGGCTCCTCGAAGATCAGCGTGGCCAGTGTCTCCGCGGTGAGGTCGGGCATGTACGCCAGCGGCATGGGTGCCAGGCGCGGATCCGCCGGCGGCGGCTCCCCGATACCCGGCTCGAGCGGCAGGGGGTCGTTCACGTCGAGAATGCCGTCGTTGTCATCGTCCGGGTCGGCGTTGTTGCCGATGCCGTCGCCGTCGCTATCGACCCACTCGTTCGGATCGGTGGGGAAGGCGTCGATGAGGTCGGGGACGTTGTCGCCGTCGCCATCGGGCGTGCCTACGGGGAACGCGCCGATACCGGCGAGGATGTTGCCGCCCACCTTGCCACCGTAGGTGGCCACGGTGAACATGCTGGTGATGTGGCACTCGCGGCAATTCGTCGCGGGCAGCGCAGGATCGAGGTTGAAGAAGAGGCGCAGTCCGCGCAGCTCCTCGTCGGTCATCAGGTGACGCGCCTCGCCCATGGGACCGTTGTTCTCGATCCACTGGTCGTAGCGCGACTCGTCCGATACGAGCGTCGCCTCGTAGACCTGCACGGCGAGGCCGAAGAAGAGCGCCATGTTGGCCTGCATCTGCGAGGTGCCTGCGCTGACATCCGCACCGTTCCACCACTCGGGCTTGAACGCGGCGGCGATCATCTGCTGGTAGGTCTGCGTGAGACCCGAGCCGGGCGCGACGTATCCGCCAAGCACGCTGTCGCTCGGATGCACCTTCTGGTTCATGAGCGCGGGGTCGTCGAGCAGCTTGCGCGCGACATCGACCCAGCTGCGCCCGTGCGCGGAGA
>CAIOCH010000508.1 GCA_903856525.1 uncultured bacterium
GATCCGACCGAGTAGCCGGTCCGGCAGCACCGCGAGGCGCGTGTTGAAGGCCGTGGCCACGCCGTTGTAGTAGACGCGGGCCATCGCGATCCGCGCCTCCGTGCGCGCCAGCTCCTGCTGCAGCGCGAGGAAGTTCGGCTGCGCCGCAATCGACGGATACGCCTCCGCAATCGCGGTCATCACCCGGCCGACGCCCTGCACCCGCGCGTCGGCCGCCCGCGCGCGCTCGGACGGGATCGCCGCCTGCGCGCGCAGGATCGCCACCACCTGCTGCGTGTCCTTGTCGTGCATGCGCGCGGCCTGGACCACCGCCACGAGATTCGGGATCAGGTCCGCGCGCCGCTTGAGCTCCACGTCCACGTTCGCCCAGCCGCGGCGCACCCGCTGGCGCAGCGAGACGATGGAGTTGAAGACCATCCACGCCCAGCCTGCGAGAAGCACCAGTGGTCCGAGCAGCATTCCCGAGGCGGCGACGATCGTGTTCGGCTCCCGCCCTGCCGCCACCATCGCGGCGACCGCCAAGGACCCGAGCCCGACGAACACGCACGCCAGCGCGCTCCACACCCAGAAGGCGATGCCGTAGCCGCGCGCGACCTGCTTCTCCTCGCGCACCGAGACGAGGAACATGCGCGCATCGGGATCCGCAGCGATCTCTGCGGCGACCACATCGCGCCGCTCACGGGCTCGCCCCACGACGAACACCCGCGCGCGCAGCACGATCGACTGCTCGTGGAAGTGTCGCCGATGCAGCGTGTCCGCAACCGCACCCGCGGGTCCCTTGCCGTAGTACGCGGCATGCTCGCGTCCGCAGCTGAACCGCACCGTCGTGTGCGGCTCGATGCGCGCACCGTCCGGACGCACGAGCACCGTGCCCGACTCGTCGCGCAGGAAGAACGGAATCTGCGCGCCGCCCGACGCAACCGTGGTCGCGCCGGTCTCCCAGCGCCGCCGCGTGCGGGTGTTGCCCTTCTCGTCGCGGTAGGTCTCGGTGACCCAGCGTCCCCAGTCCTCGGAGATCGACCACGCGTGGTAGACGCACGGCTGCTCGGACAGGTAGGTGCGCAGCGGGTCCGCGGCCTCCGCCACACCGAGCACCTCGACATCGCCGATGAAGACCCCCGCGGCCGGCGAGATGGGGATGTCGTCGAGCGCGCGACGCAGCCGAGCCGCCCGAAGGGCCATCACCATCGCGCCCACGGCGAGGAGGAGGAGTATGCCGAGGACCACGAGCGCGGCGCCGTCCATGGGGGAAAGGTACCGCCGTCACGCCGTGTTTGACATGAAGTTGCGGAAGTGCGTTGGGCGCGCGCCGCTCCTGGGGTAGGGTGCAACGATGGACATCCGCACGCTCCTCCGCTCCACGCCCATCGCGGCGACCCTCGTCGGGTCCGCCCTTCCCATGGCGTGTCAGTCGTCAGACCACTCGCTGGTGCTCGACGAGCGCGGCAGCCCGCGCGAGGTGATCTCGACCACCAACCCACGCAACCGCACGGGATTCGGGCCGCCGCCCTACCGGTACTGGCGCATCCTGGGCGACGTGGTCACCGACGAGATGCGCGCGCTCGAGTGGAACAACGACACGCCGGCACCGATGCAGTGGGTGTTCATCGGCCCGCGCCCCGTGTCGAACGAGTACTGGTCGGGCACCAACAACGCCGGCGGACGCGTGACGAGCATCGCCTGCCATCCCTCGCTCGCGGGCACGGCATACGCCGCGAGCGCTTCGGGCGGTATCTGGAAGACCACCGACACCGGTGCGAACTGGGCGCCCGTCACCGATGGCGCCGCCAACCTCAACCATGGCATGGTGACGCTCGACGTCGCGTTCCCAGACGCGGTCTACGCGGGCACAGGCGAGTACACCACCGGTTCGACGGGCGGCGGACTGCTGCGTTCACTCGATGCGGGCGCGACCTGGTCGGTCGTGGCGTCGAACGCGGTGCTCGGTCCGACCTGCAGCGGACTGGCCGTGGTGTCGGGCAAGTCGGCGGCGAGCCCCGCCGCGATCCACTGGACCGGCGACAGCGGCTACAAGCGCAGCGTCAACGGCGGTGCCAGCTGGACCACGCCCGTCGCGGGCAGTTGCTCGAGCCTCGTGGTCGATCCGTTGAATGCACAGCGCATCTTCGTGGCGGTGCGCGGCGGCGGCATCCGCCGATCGCTCGACGGCGGCGCCACCTTCACCACCCTCGCGGGCGGTCTGCCCACCGCGGGCTTCGACCGCATCGTGATGGCCCAGTGCCGCGGGACGCCTGATGTGCTCTACGCGGCCTTCGCCTCGGGTGGCAATGTCGTGGGCTTCTACCGCACGGCGGATGGCGGCAACGCCTGGACACTGCTTTCCGCAACGCCCAACTTCGCGGCGCCACAGGCGTGGTACGACCTGTCGGTGGGCGTCGATCCCACCAATCCCAACCGCGTGTTCTGCGGCGGCGTGTCGCCGCTGTACGCCACCGCGGGCGTGATCGAATCGATCAACGGCGGGCAGACCTGGACCGAGATCTCGGGTTCAGGCGGGCAGATCCACCCCGATCAGCACGCCATTGCCTTTGGCGCCGACAACACACCGTGGTTCGGCTGCGACGGCGGCGTGTGGCGGCGCGTGGGCGGCACCTGGTCGAACCGCAACGCCACGCTGGCCGCGATCCAGAACTACACCATCCACGAGCACCCGAACGACGCCAAGCGCGTGATGACGGGCACCCAGGACAACGGCATGGCGGGCACCGCCACGGGCTCGCTTGTGTGGCCGCAGCTCACGGCTGGCGACGGCGGCTACGGCGTGTACCTCAACGAGGTCTACACCACGCTGTTCACGACCTACGTGTACCTGCGCGTGTACCGCAAGACGGGAAACACGACCACCGACATCAGCGGGCCGTGGTCGAACGACTCGCGCGAGTGGATCGCGCCGCTGGTGGCGGATCTCAACGGCGGCACCACCATCTACGGCGGCAGCAACCGCGTCTGGCGCAATCTCTCGTCGCTCTCGGGCGGCAGCGCCAACTGGACGGCCATCAGCGACACCTCCGTGGCCGACGGCGGCACCCTCACGGCGATCGCCACCGTGGCGGGCAGTCCCGGCGTGATCTGGGTGGGCAACAGCAGCGGCGGCGTGTGGCGCTCCACCGATGCGGGCGCAACCTGGACGCGCGCGCGCACCAACGACGGCACGCGCATCGCGGCGATCTCCGCGCGACCCCGCGATCCGCTCACCGCGGTGATCGTGCGCAACGCCTCGAGCGGCGTGCGGGTGCTGCGCACCCTGAACGCACTCAACTGGACAAGCCTCACGGGCACGATGCCCTCGGGCGTCACGGCCAAGGCGCTTGCGGTCGACTGGGATCGCGGCGTACCCACGCTCTTCGTGGGCTCGGGTGCGGGCGTGTACACGAGCTTCAACTCGGGTGCCGGTTGGACCAAGTCGGGCCCCGACCTGCCGAACGTGAACATCGGGCAGCTCGAGATCAACCGCGCGCGCCGCACGATCGCGGTCGGGACCTACGGGCGCGGCGCGTGGCGGAGCATCCTGCCGCGGCCTGCGGACATCGACGCGAACGGCCTGGTCGACGGCGGAGATCTGGCGATCCTGCTCGACAGTTGGGGAGCGTGCACCACACCGCTCCAATGCGGAGCAGACATCGATGGCAGTGGCCTGATCGACGGCGGCGACCTGACCCTGCTCCTCAGCTCGTGGGGGAGTTAGCAGGACACTGAGGAAGCCCCGCGCAACCGCGCATCGACTCCTCCTCGCATCCGATTTCGCGTGATTCCCGCGCGCTTTCGCCCCTCGACTCCCGCGCCTTCGGGTCTGCCGGCGCTTCGTCGCACCCCTCACGCCGCCAGCAGCCGCCATCGAAGGTGCCATCGGGGGGGTCTCGCGCGGTTCGGCCAATGCGGCTGATGTCAGATTCCGTGCTGCACTTTTCTGACAACAGATTTCCGGCGCTTCAGAAAGTCGTGTGGGCTGAGACCGGTCTCAGAGAGATCCAGCCCGCCGAGATGGAAGAGGAGCGCGTGCTGGAAGCGCTCGCGGTTTCGGTACCCGCACGCCATCTGCTTGATCCGCTGGAGCCGCCGAATCCACGCGTTCCTCGACTCCTCAGCCGCGTTCATCGTCCGGAGCGCCACTGCGTTCAGAATCCCGAAGTCTGAAGCCCATGGAGGTGCGTGTTGATCATCCATGCCGCGCGCACCATCGGCTCGAGCTTGCTCCGCGACGCGCATGCCGCCAGCGTTCGGGCGGGACAGGCCGCGACGAGGGCTGTCAGGGTGGGGTGCACAATGCGAACGCGTGAAGTCTTACGGCTTCAGCGTCCTGTTCGATGGGCACACGCCGTCGTCCTCGCAAGCGGCGGCACCGGATCCGCCGTCGACGTCGGTTCGCGGCAATGGTGGCGGTGCTGCCGGAAGTTGCACCGCCCGCAATGGCATGCCCGCCGCGCGGGTGCGCTCGATCATGTCGGTCACGAACCGCCGCTCGACCCAGCCCGGGGGGAGTACCAGCGTCCCATGCTCCGCCAGCGTCTTCTGCGCAACAGCCGACAGCGACACGAGCAGCAGATCGTTGCGCTGCTCCATGTAGCCGTCGATCCTCCAGCGGCTGGAGCCTGGCTGCACAGCCTGGCCTGTGCGATACCCCTTCGAGGGATGATGCCAGACCAAGATCACGCGCTCGTCATGGGGCTGCGCGAATACGAGTGTGTCGAGGTTGATGGGATCATCGTTCTGGAAGTACTCGGGCAACCACGCGCAGCGGCCGACGAGCACGGGGCGGCGGAACCAGCGGCGATGCTCCTCGTCGTACAGGAACCGGGCGCTCCGCACCGTGAGCCAGGGGTTGGTGAGCCCGAGCATGGCCAGTCCGACGAGCGCGCCAGCGAGAAGCGACGGCATGGCGAGGGCCGCATCGAACACGCGGTCGGAGGCGAGGGTGGATGCGGCGATGGCGCCGAGGAACGACGCCATGGCGGCGGCGAGGATCGCCAGCAGCACGCCGCCGTGACGCACCGCTGCCCAGCGGCAGATGAGGACGACGAGGGGGAGCGCCAGGACCGCGAGCCACTCGGCGAGGCGCATGGCACCCGATCCGCCGACGGTGCGGCCACCGGCGTCTGTTGGGGCCGAGGCGGCCTGCACCAGTCCGCTCACGACTCCGAGGATCACGGCGCTTGCCAGCGCGATCCGCCATCGCCCCCACGCGTACGACCGCTCGTAGGGGCCACCGCGCCAGTAGCGCAGGTTGGGCTGCGGCTCCTCGGCGGGAACCTCGTCGATGTCGTCGCGCGCGCTCGACATGCGCGGATGCTACCGCGCGGATGCGGCGAACGGCAGATCAGCCGGGGCACGGTCCCCAGCTGCTCAGGACGATCGCAAGATCGGCGCCGGCGACCAGGCCGTCACCGTCGAGATCGGCGCCGGACTTGCTGCCGCCGGTGCCCCAGGAGCCGAGGACCGCGGCGAGATCGACGCCGTCGACGGAGCCGTTGCCGGTGATGTCGGCGAGACATGGATCCGTGACGAATCCCACGCCATGGAAGCTGCCAACCACGATGCGCGAGAGTGGTACCGCCGGCACGCTGCACTCCGAGTTGCCGTTGTACCCCCATGCGACCGCAGTTCCATCTTGTCGAAGCCCGATGGTGAAGCCGCGTTGCTCGCCACCCGCCGCGATCTGCCGGAAGGATCCACCGGGCGCGTCGCATTCACCGTCGATGTTTTGACCCCAGCAGACGGCCGTTCCATCGGCTCGGAGTGCGACCGCATGATTGTGTGCAGGCCAGAGCGACCGCTGCGCCCCCGCAGGGATGGCCGCGATCTGCGTCGGAACATTTCCCCAAGCCCGAATGGCGCCATTGGATTCGCGAGCAAGCAGATACCACGGCCCGACCTTCAACTCCGCCAGTGCGGTCGTCGGAGCGGCACTCACCTGACCGAACAGATCGTCGCCCCAAACCAACCAGGATCCGTTGACACGACGAGCCGCGAAGTTCGCGCCTGCGCCATCCACATCCAAGAAGGAGCCGCTGGGGACATTCGCAACGCCCGACTCGTTGAAACTCCCCCACCACACCAGCGTCCCGTCGGAACGCAGCGCGCAGGCCGAGAGATTGCAGCCAGCCACGTCAATGAACGTTCCGGAAGGAACCGCCGCCACCACGCCGCTGCCCCAATGGGCGATCGATCCGTCAGATCGGACTGCCAGAGAGAACCCCGTGTAGAAGTGCCCCCCGACCGCGATGTTGCGAAAGGCACCACTCGGCGCGTTCACCTGCCCGGAACCGTTGTATCCCCATGCGGCAACAGGCGCGTCGGCAAGTGCGGCTCCAGTGAGTGCGATCTGGGTGGAAAGTCCGAGTAGGGTGAGGGTGGGAAAGCGGATCGCCATGTCTGTCTCCTTGGCGCGGAACTGCGAAGGCGCCGGAGACAAAGAGCCGACCTCGAGGGGCTTGTCCGCGGAAATCGGGTGAATTCCAAGCAGCAAGCCGACGGTGATGAGGAACCTCACCGGGGAGGAGCGCCCCTCATCCTTGTTGCGGACGCGATCCGTCCATCCGCGATGCGACGGCGCCAGCCGAAACATCCTGCCAAGCGATGCATCGTCGAGCCGGCGAAGCTCGGGCAACCGAAGGTCGTTCATGCGCCCTCGCCCAGGACGAAGTGGGAGCGGATCCGCGCAACCTCTGATTCCAGGCGGGCTTCGGACACGCCCTCGTCGCGGAGCAGCTCGAGCAGCGCCTCCTCCAGCCGACTCCGGACCAGGCGGCACGCGTTCCGCACATCGCGCTCATCGCAGCCGTGCGCGGTGGCGACCTCGCCGTAGCTGAGCCCGTCGAGGACGTGGCGGCAGAAGAGCACCCACCGCTGCGACTCCCCCTCGCGCTGCAGGACCTGCGCGACCACTTCACAGGCATCGCCCACGATGCTGCGGGCCCACTCCCGCTCGAACACCGCATCGGGCCCGGCGTGGTGCTCCACGAGGGAAAGCTCGTGCGCACCGCCGAGGCGACGCTCCTCGCGACGGCGCCGACGCACCTCGGTGCGCAGCCAGAAGAGCAGACCGTTGACGAGCCAACGCCGCAGCGGCAACCCGCTGGCCTTCCAGGCCTGCAGGTAGGTGTCGTCGCCAAAGCGGTCGACAAAGAAGGCGGCGACCAGTGCGGATGGTGCGTCGATGTCGCGGTAGGAGGTTGCGCCGAGGTACGCGGCCAGCGGCTCGTAGTAACGCCGCATCACGTGTTCACGCGCATCACGGAGCCCACGGTTGCGTGCCTCGGAAGCGGTACTCTCGGCCAGGCACTCGCGGAGCCATGTCTGCTGGGTGGTCGGGAACCTGGCGTCGGACTTCATGTGAACAAAGAGCCGGTTCCGCCCTTGCGGGACGCGGGCATGCGCGAATTCTACCGCGCAGGTTGAGCCGCCGACACGCGTGTGCGCTCAGCCCGGGCACGGTCCCCAGTTGCCGAGGACATAGGCGAGGTCGGTGCCGTCGACGAGCCCGTCGCCGTTGATGTCCGCCCCGGCCTTGCCGCCGGAGCCGCCCCAGGCGCCCAGCACGGCGGCGAGGTCGACGCCGTCGACAGAGCCGTTGCCTGAGATGTCGCCGAGGCACTGGCAGGAGTCGATCACGCCGTCGTTGGTGCGGTCGAGCAGCGGATTCGCGGCGATGTCGCAGGTGTCGACGGTGCCGTTGCCGTTGCAGTCGGCGCCGCCGAAGAGGATCTCCTCGAGGTCGATCACACCGTTCGCGTCGCAGTCGGGGCACGGACCGGTCCAGTTGTTGTTGCCGCCGTCGACGTAGCCGCCGTTCGAGAGGGCACCGATCTGGCAGCCGGTGTTGCTCTGGAACGTCACTGTTCCAGTCTGAAAGTGGGCGTTGAGAACATTTGAGTTCTTCACCACGCAGTTCCGCACAGTGATGTTCGTGTTGATCCGTGCGTAGAAGGTGCCGGTCCCGAACGTGTGATCCTGAAAGAAACAGTTCTCGACCACGGCCTGCACATTGTCCCATGCATACACCGCCTGACCATGCACCGTTGAGCTGTTTCGCTTGAAGATGCAGTTTCTGACGACGCAATTTGTATGGCCGAGGTAGAGCGCTCCCACTCCGGTGCCGCTACGTACGTCACGGAAGATGCATCCCTCGACCACTAGCGTGGCATCGGGGCCGAGATACGAGATGAGTGCCCCCGCGTCTTGCCCCGCCTCCTGGACACC
>CAIOCH010000509.1 GCA_903856525.1 uncultured bacterium
ATGCACGCCAGAGCGAGCAGCCGCAGCTGCGAGCGCTCAGACACGCGATCACCAGGCGAAGTGCGCGAACGCCTTGTTCGCATCCGCCATGCGGTGCGTGTTTTCCTTCGTGGTCACGGCCTTGCCTTCGTTCTTGGCGGCGTCCCAGAATTCCTTCGCAAGGCGGAGGTGCATCGGGCGGCCCTTCTCGTCGCGCGCGGCATCGATGATCCAGCGGAACGAAAGCGACTGCTGGCGACGCTTGTTGAGCTGCATCGGCACCTGGTAGTTCGCACCACCGACGCGCTTCGAGCGGACTTCGACCGCCGGACGCACGTTCTCGAGCGCGAGGCGGAAGAGCTCGATCGCCGAGCGCGGCATGGTCTCGCCCTTCTCCTTGTCGAGACGGACCTGGATCGCGTCGAGAGCGCCGTAGACGCAGCGCTGCGCGGTGGCCTTCTCGCCGCCGATCATGACGCAGTTGATGAACTTCGACAGGACCTTGTCCTGGAAGCGGGGATCGGGCTTCAGCCACACATCGTCGGGACGCTTGAAATGACGGGCCATGTGAATACTCCTGTGGCTGCTGGTCGCTGGCGGATGCCGCGACCCTCTTCACCGCGGACGGGAGATGGGCATTCCCGAGGATTCGTATCCGCGATTACTCAGTTCCTCGAAGCCACCTTCGAGGGTTGTGTGTTCGATCACTTCTTCTTGGTGGCAGCGGCGGCCTTCTTCTTGACGCCGTACTGCGAGCGACCCTTCTTGCGGCCGTCGACGCCGAGGCAGTCGAGGGCGCCGCGCACCACGTGGTAGCGCACGCCGGGGAGGTCGCGCACACGGCCGCCGCGCACGAGCACGATCGAGTGCTCCTGCAGGTTGTGGCCTTCGCCACCGATGTACGCCGTGACTTCCTTGCCGTTCGTGAGACGCACGCGGCAGACCTTACGAAGAGCCGAGTTCGGCTTCTTCGGGGTGACGGTGCGGACCTGCAGGCACACGCCGCGCTTCTGCGGGCAGGCCATGAGATCCTTGACCTTCGACTTGGCGGCCTGGACGACGCGGGGCTTACGAACGAGCTGATTGATGGTGGGCATCGGTGACTCTGGAAGAAGTAGGATCGTCAAGCGTAACGGGACTCGCCGTGCGACGCAAGCGGTGCCCGGGCGGCCGACGGCGCCGACCCCACAAAACACCGTGAAATCGCGGCCTCAGCGGAATTGGTCGATAACCGCGACCGCGAGTTTGTCGCATCGCTCGTTCTCCGCGTGACCAACATGTCCGCGCACCCACTCGGCCTTGATGTCGTGGATGGCGCGCAGGCGGTCGAGCTCCTGCCAGAGCTCCACGTTCATCACCGGCCCCTCCTTGCGCTTCCAACCGCGGCGCTTCCAGCCGTCGATCCACTCCGTCAGGCCCTTGACCAGGTACTGGGAGTCGCTCACCAGGCGCACGCGGCACGGCTTCTTCAGGCTACGGAGCCCCTCGATCGCGCCGAGCAGCTCCATGCGGTTGTTGGTGGTCCGGGCCTCGCCCCCCGAGCCCTCGCGCTCGGCGCCCTCGGACCGGAGGATGAATCCCCAGCCTCCGGGACCGGGGTTGCCGGAGCAGGCGCCGTCGGTGAAGAGTTCGACCACGGGCTTGACGGAAGACGTGCTGTCCATAGGGTTGCTTTCCACGAAGCGGCGGACCCCGGAGCGCTCTGCCCGAGGGGCGCGGAGCGTACCGCGACCGACGCCAACGCACCGCGAACCGTGTTTTCGCGCGGTTTCAGTTATGCGCCACTGGCCTCCATGCGCCGACATGCTTGACATCGACGGGGGTTTTTCTAGACTTCCCCTTCTCTCCACACCGTCCGGGCAAGTCGCGCGGACATCTCTGAAAGAGTTCGAACCATGGTTCCTCCGTTCCGCTGCTCTCCCGGTCGTACCCGCCGCCGTCGCGCCCATCAGGCCATCAAGGCGTCGCACACCACGCTGTGCCCCAACTGCGGTGCCGCCAAGCGTTCGCACACCGCCTGCTCGTCGTGCGGATACGTGCGGCCCGGTCTGCAGATCAAGACCAGCAAGCCGACCGCCTGATCCTGCCTCGCACGCCCGCGCCCCGCGCGGGCTTTTTGTTGGGCTGCGAGCACCGGCGTGCGCGAGGAGGCGTAGGTCTCCGACATCGGAATCCCCGTCTCCGACACGGATCGGTTGGGATCTCGTAAACTGCGCCTCCACTCCGCACACCCCGGCGCAATCCGCCGGCTCAGTTGAAGGGCAACTCCGCCATGCGCATTGCTGTCGACATCATGGGTGGCGACAACGCGCCCGACGAGATCCTCAAGGGCTCGTTCGCCGCTCTCCCCAAGTTGCCGCCCGAGGACACCCTCGTGCTGTTCGGCAAGGGCGACCTCATCGAGGAGGCCATGAAGGACCGCGGCATCGCCGCATCCGGCCCCGGCGCCAAGGTCGAGATCGTGCACTGCAGCGAGGTCATCGAGATGGATGACGCGCCGGTGGAGAGCGTGCGCTCGAAGCGCGACAGCTCGATCTGCCGCGCCGCCGAGTACTCGAGCCCCAAGCACCCCAACCGCTGCGATGCCTGGATCTCCGCAGGAAACACGGGGGCGTGCGTCACGGCCAGCCAGATGTACATGCGCCGGCTGCCCAATGTCATCCGACCCGGCATCGCGGTCACCGTCCCCACCTTCGCGGGCCCGATCGTGCTCGTCGACGTGGGCGCCAACATCGAGCCCAAGCCGATCCACCTCGCGCAGTACGGCATCATGGGCGACGCCTACGCCCGCGGCATCCTCGGCATCAAGAACCCCCGCGTGGCCCTCATGAACGTGGGCGGCGAGGATGGCAAGGGCACCTCCGAGATGAAGCACGCCCGCGACATGCTGCGCAGCGCGGAGAACCTGAACTTCATCGGCTACGTCGAGGGCCGCGGCGTGTTCGACGGCGACGCCGACGTGGTGATCACCGACGGCGTGGTGGGCAATGTGATGATCAAGCTCGCCGAGGGCCTATCGAAGGGCCTCTTCCAGGCGATCGCGGCGCAGGTGCTCGAGACCGATCCCGAGCTCGCCGTGCGGCTCGAGCCGGTGGTGAAGGCCATCTACGCCAAGCACGACTACCACGAGTACGGCGGCGCCCCGCTGCTCGGCGTCAACGGAACCTGCCTGATCTCCCACGGATCGAGCGTGTCGCGCACCATGATGAACGCGATCCTCCGCGCGCGTCAGTTCGTGCTGTGCGGGCTCAACGACAGCATCAACGCCCGCCTCGAGACGATCCAAGAGCCAACCGCATGATGGGTGCCCTGCCCAGAGGCGCCTGCGGCGTCCGCATCCTCGGAACAGGCTCCGCCGTGCCCGATCGTCGCCTGACCAACGACGACTTCGCGCGCATGATGGACACCAGCGACGAGTGGATCACGCAGCGCACGGGCATCAAGGAGCGCCGCGTGCTCGACCTGCGCACCGAGGGCTGCTCGACCCTGGCGCAACGCGCGCTCGAGCGTGCGATCGACGCCGCGGGCATCAAGGCCGAGGAACTCGACCTCGTGATCGTGGCCACGGTGACGATGGAGATGACCTGCCCCTCGGTCGCCTGCCGCATCGCGGGCGCAGTGGGTGCGAAGAACGCCGCGGCGTTCGACCTCGGCGCCGCCTGCAGCGGGTTCGTGTACGCCCTCAACACCGCGGAGGCGATCGTCCGCGCGGGGCGCGCCCGCACCGTCGCCGTCCTCGGCAGCGAGGCGATGAGCTCGATCCTCGACTACACCGACCGAACCGTGTCGATCCTCTTTGGCGATGCCTCGGGCTGCGCCATCATCCAGGCCACCGACGACGCGACCAAGGGCTGCATCTACCAGCACATGGGCGCCG
>CAIOCH010000510.1 GCA_903856525.1 uncultured bacterium
GCCATCGGCTCCTCGTCGCCCATCGGGCCGTGCGCCCAGCGGCGCTTGCCAGTGACGATGTCGGGCAGGCCGTCGCCGTCGATGTCGGCGATGCGCAGCGCATGGAGCTGGCTGAAGCCCGCGCCATCGGCGTTGTCGGCTGCGGTGCGCCCGAGGATCACGCGCTCGGTGAACGAACCGTCGGCCTGCTGCTCGAACCACGAGAGCCCGTAGCCGTGGGCCTTGATGCTGGTGACGACATCGGCGCGGCCGTCGCCGTTGGCGTCGAGCGTGTACATCTGCGCGCCGCCCTCGCCGAAGCCCGCAGCGTGGAAGCGCCAGGGCTCGTCGCGCGCGGAGTCGCCGGTCCGCGCGGGCTGCTCGTACCAGCCACCGCTGGTGAGGATGTCGACGCGGCCGTCGCCGTTCACATCGCCCGCGCCGTAGCCGTGCGTGTAGCGGTGGATCGCCGCGTCACCCTCGGCGGACTTGGGAGTGATCGCGCGGAACCGCGCCTTCGCGAGCGGATCGGACCAGTCGACCTCGGCGAAACCGAACTGCCCGCCGGTGTGGCAGAGGAGTTCGGGACGGCCATCGCCCGTCACATCGACGAGGTCGGGCGATTCGCCGTCGGCGATGTCGAAGATGTCGTGACGCTTCCAGTCCGCCTCCGCCGCGCGCGAGCGGTCGCCCGGGTTCACGAACACCGACGCCGCCGTGCCAGGCAGCCCGTAGACGAGGATGTCGGTCCACCCGTCGCCGTTGAAGTCGTGCGCGAACTGCAGGAAGTAGTCGGAGTAGCCGGTATCGGCGCGGTACGGGGTGCGCGTGGGGCCCGACGCGTTCGCGCGCTCGGGCGTGTAGGCGGCCCGCGTGCCGAACTCCGGACCGAACCAGATGAACCGCCCCGCGCACACATCGCGATGGCCGTCGCGGTCGAAGTCGGCGACGGTGCAGCCCTCGGCGACGAAGTCCTTGGAGAGCGTGCGCTTGGTGAAGTCACCGGGCGCATGCATCGCGAGCACGCAGAGCATGTGCGCGGCGGGCGTCATGGTGCGTCAGTCGAGCGGACGGCCGTCCCAGCGCACGAACGAC
The DNA here is from genome assembly GCA_903856525.1 of uncultured bacterium. Classification (GTDB taxonomy): domain Bacteria; phylum Planctomycetota; class Phycisphaerae; order Phycisphaerales; family SM1A02; genus QWPT01. The sequence continues at coordinate 1,075 of CAIOCH010000510.1, forward strand.
TCGATGGCCTGGTACTCGGCGAGACCGAGTGCGTCGTAGGTCTTCGCCGTCGCCGAGTTGCGCTGCTCGGCGCGCTCCCAGAACTCGCGCTCGTCGGCGCCGGGGAAGAGCGCACGGTCCTTCTGCGACTGGTGCTTGAAGATCGCGGTGCGCTTGCGCGCGACCTCGTCGGGCGAGAGCGGCACGGCCATCTCGGTCTGCTCGACGTCCCACTCCTGCCAGGCGCCGCGGTAGAGCCAGGTGGTGCAGGACTTCATCCACTCGTCGTCCGTGCACTCCTTGAGTGCGCGGAAGATCGCCGAGAGACACACGCGGTGCGTGCCGTGCGGATCGCTGAGGTCGCCGGCGGCGTACACCTGGTGCGGCTTGACGCTGCGGAGGAGCGCCTTGACGATCTCGATGTCGTCGGTGCCGAGCGGCTTCTTGCGCACGCGGCCGGTCTCGTAGAACGGCATGTCGAGGAAGTGCAGGCGTTCCTCGGGAA
>CAIOCH010000511.1 GCA_903856525.1 uncultured bacterium
CCGAGGATCATCTTGATCGTGGTCGACTTGCCCGAGCCGTTCGGACCGAGCAGTCCGAAGATCTCGTGGCGATCGATGTGGAAGTCGATGCCATCGACCGCGCGCGCGGTGGCGCGCATCCAGAAGTCGTTGAAGGTCTTGGTCAGGCCCACGGCCTCGACGATGGTGTCCTCGGATGTCCTTGCGGGAGTTGCCATGCTTGGTCCTCTCGGTGCCACCGCCGTGCCCGACGTAGTCTCCTTCACGCTCGCCATGACGCTCGCCGTCGCGCGCATCGCGACCGTCCGTCGCGCCGCCTACCGCCCCACTCCGCCCGTCGCGTCGCGCTTGAGGCGGCGCCCCGCGCGGTTGATGAAGATCTGCTCGCTGTTGGGCGCGTAGAAGGTGCCCGCGGCGCGCGCGGCCTCCTCGGCCTTCCTGCGGTCGAGCTCCGCCTGGCGGCGCAGCTGCATGAGATCGTTCGAGCTCTTGATCTTCAGATTGAGTTCGCCGAGCGCCAGCGGCGACGCGAACATCTCGGCCTGCGGGTTCTCGAGTGCCTCGCGCACCGCGTCGAGCCACAGCTGCTTGACCACCTGGCCACGCGACTCCTTGAAACTCGCCGCGAGGCTCTCCACCCGCTTGGCATCGCGCTCGAGGCGCGCGCGCAGCGATGCCTGCGATGCCTGCGCCTGGGCAATGATCCTCGATACCTCGCCGCCCACATCCGACGCCTCCATGCGCGTGCCGAGCTGGGAGAGGATCGTCTCGGCATCGGATGTGCGACCCGACTCGAGCGCCTCCTCGTACTGGCGGATCAGCGTGAGGAGGTCGGAGTAGACCTCGCCGCCGGCGATCTGGGTGAGGATGGTGACGGCGTTCTGCCGCGCGCGCTCCACCTCGCCCTTGGAGTTCTCGCGCGCCGACTGCACCTCGCGCAGGCGGTTCTGCACCGTGAGCGGCGCAATGCGCTCGGTGGCGCGCACATTGGCGAGCTCGATGCCCACCTCGAGGCGGTCGAGCGTGCGCTGGGCGCGCTCCCGCACCGCTGGGCCGACCACATCGCGGGTCTCGGTGAACTCCGCGAGCGTGAGCGTGCTCGCGGCCTCCACCGCGGCCTGCTTGACCGCCGCGGCCACGATGCGGTCGCCGTTCTGCGGCGCGGTCGACTCGAGGAACTTCACGGCATCGGCGACGATGTACTCCGCCTCGAACTGGGCGTGCGCGAGATCGCCATCACGCGTCAGGAGCGAGCCGTCGGAGCCGGGCCGGAGTCCCGCGTTCGGGTCGGCGGAGTCGATCTGCTCCTGCAGCGTCTTCTGCCGCTCGTCGCCCTGCCGCATCGCGGCGGGCCAGAACTCGCGGTCGAGCCGGATCGTCCGACGCTGCTCGAACACCTGCAGGTCGCCGATCGGATACGGCCAGAACGGCTGCAGGCCCGGCTGCACCTGCTCCTCGCCCTCCTCGCCGGCAACGGCACCGAAGAGCGTCTTGACACCCGTGAAGCCCTCGGGCACCGACTGGAAGCCGGAGAAGAGGAACACGATGACGAGCGCGACGATGCCCGCCTGCAGGATGCGATAGGAAAGCTTGAGCGCATCGCCCAGCGACTGGGTCGCGGGGTCGAGCGCGTCGCGCATGCCCGCATCATCGCGGCCGGCGATGTCGAAGCGCGCGCTCGCGGCGCGGCGCGGCGCCTCGGTCTCGAGCGGCTCGCCGCCACCGACGGGATCGGTGCTGTTCGGCGCGTCGCTCATCGGCGGTCCTCCGAGGCATTCGAATCGGCCGAGGCGGCGCCGCGCGGCTGCGGGATGCCCGCGGAATCAACGCGCGTGGACAGATCAAACAGGTGGAACGGCGCCTGGCTCGTGTCACCCACGTAGGTGGTCGAGCCGCGCAGGCCCGCGCGCATCGCGTCGATCCACGCGAGGAAGGTCGCGAGCTCCGCGTGCTCCTTCATGCGCTCGTAGTAGACGGTCGCCTCGGCGTTGCCCTTGCTCTCGATGCGCGAGGCCCACTGGGTGGCGAAGGCGCGGATGGTGTCGGCCTGGCTCGAGGCCTGGCTCTTGAGCGCCTCCGCCTGCGAGGTCGCCTTGGCGGCCTCGAGCTTGGCGAGCGTGTTCTGCACCTCGCTCATGCGCGACAGCACGCTCACCGTCGTCTTCTGCGGGAGGACCACCTGCGACAGCCCGACCGAGAGCGGCTCGACGCCCACCTTGGTCTGGCCCGCGATGCCCGCGAGGATGGCCTTCTCGGCCTCGGCAAGCTTGGCGTTGGGGCCAACGAGGTCGTCGAAGTTGAACCCCGACACGGCCTTGACCGCACCCGACAGCGTCTGCTCGAGGTCCTTGGTGGCCTCGTCGAGCGAGCCACCGTAGCTCACGAAGAACGCCTGCGCGGCATCGTCGGTGTCCTTGACCTGCCAGAAGAGGTAGGCCTGCACCATGACCTGGAGGCCGTCCCGCGTCGACGCCTGCACCAGCGGGCTCTCCACGAACTGCTTCCGGCGGTCGATCTTGGTCACGGAGTCGATGAAGAACGGCAGCTTCACGTGCAGCCCCGCCTCGCGCTGCACGCCCGCAGGCTTGCCGAACCGCGTCTGGATCGCGATTTCATGGAAGCTCACCGTGTAGGTGGTGCTGTACAGCACGAGCACCGCGAGGATGGCGAGGCCGAGGGCGATGGCGGAGGAGCGCTTGTTCATGGCTGGGGTCCGGTCTGGGGTCGTCTGTGCTGCTGGAAGGAGTGCGAGTTCGGTGGGCGGTCCGCGCCAGGCGCGTCAGCCGCCACCGCCCTCCCCGTCCTTCTGGAGGTATTCGGCGAGGTTGAGTCCGCTGGTGGTCTCCTGCATCTCCACATCGAGGCGCACGCGCTCCGCATCGGGCAGCAGGATGTACTTGGCGCGCACCGAGGCGAGCGAGTCGCCGAGGGCTTCCATGCTGCGGCGCGCGCGGTACAGGCGCGGATCGACCGACCAGGCGGGAGCCTGGCCCAGCACGTCCTGCGCGATCGCCTGCGCATCCATGAGCGCGTTCCACCGGAGTGCCCGCGCGCTCGAGATCACGCTCGCGGCCTGCGCGCGCGAGTCGAGCACCGTCTGCTCGAGACGGGCGCGCAGCGCATTGGCCTTGGCCGCCGCCGCCACATCGCCCGACTTCGCGGCCTGCTCGAGTCGCTCGAGCTCGAGGATGCCCTGGTACACCTCGGTGGCGCGGGCGACATCGCCCACGATCAGGCTCATGTTGGTGTTGACGGTGCTCTGCGCGTCCTCGAGCTGGCGTCGCCCGTTCTGTCGCGCGATCGAGAGCTCCTCGAACTTGCCGCCCTCTCGGCCCGGCGGCCGCAGGCGCGGGATGCTCAGGCCCACCACCTCCACGCCGCAGTCGGCGGCGTCATAGGCGGACTGGATGGCCTGGGCCAGGACATCGACCAGCGGCGTCTCGGTCGGCGGCGAAAGCACCTCGTCGAGGGTGCGCACGCTCATGGCGCGGGTGACCTCGCGCATGGCGATCGACTTCAGGGCGCGCTCGCGCATGCCCAGCTGGGAGCGCCGGGCCTTGGTGTCGTTGCTGAAGCCGAGGAACTTGTCCAGCTGGTGGTCGCGCACGCGGTACTGCAGGATGATGTCGGCCTCGACCACCGAGAACTGGTCGGTCGCCTCGACGTCGCCGTCGGCCTGGCCCGAGATGGAGCGGTCGCGCGCGCCCGCGCCCACGAGGAACAGGTTGCCCGTCACCTCGACCTCGGGCGTCTCCTCGCCCCACACGATCACATCCTGCTTGCGCATGTCGCTCGGCTTGCCGATGGGCAGTTCGCGCACGCGGTTCACATCCTCCACCATGGCGGTGTCGATGGGCCACGGCAGCTTGACCATCGGCGCACCCTGGTAGACCTCGCCCACGGGAGCGCCGAAGCGCAGACGGAGCCCCTGCTCCTGCGGCTCCACGATCACGAGCGTGGTGAGCCCGATCACGACGAGCACGAGGATCGCGACGAGCTTGACGAAGTTCCGCAGCAGGAGCTGGTAGCCCCACGAGCTGGTGATGTCGAAGCCGAACTGGTAGTTCACCGCCTCGTTGATCGAGCGCACGATCGAATCGGGCGCGGCCAGCAGGCTCAGGAGGCGCGAGTCCGACGCAGGACGCGGCGTCTCGCCCGCGCGGCGCGGCCGGTAGAGGTTGAGCAGGAAGTTGAGCAGCGTCTCCGCCGCCACCACCACCATGAACACCGCGACGCCCCACACGATCGCCCGCATGATGCCCTGCGACTGCCCTTGGTCGCGCAGGATCTCGACCACGCTGCCGATACCGAGCGCGAGGGTGACCAGCGCGTTGCCCACCATGACGCCGGCGCCACCACGGAGGTTGGCCCACGCCGGCTGCACCGCCATGCCCGCGAGGAACCGCGAGAAGATGAACGAGAGCAGCGCGATGCCGAACGCGACCGCAAGTTGCCAGCCGAGGGCGCCGGACACACTGAAGTCGCCCACGTCTGCGTTCGTGTCGCCCTCCATGCTCATCCAGTTGCGGATGAAGACCGCACTGCCAACCAGGAGCGCCGCGAACAGCACGCTGAGCACCGGCATGAGCACCGAGTGCATGAGGTTGAGGCGCTTCCGCGCCACGCGCGCGTCGTCGTTGGAGAACAGCCGCCCCGAATCGTCCATGCGCGCGCTCGAGTCGAGCTCGAGGCTCTCCAGGCGCTCCAGGCGGTGCTGGTGGAAGGTCACGATCAGCCCCAGCCAGACGACGAGGCCGGCGAAGGCCCATGCCGACGCCACCACCGCCGTGGTGTCGTTGGTCGCCTTCCCGAAGATCAGGAGCAGGAGCGCGATCGCAAGCTGGGCAAACAGGCCGGCGGCGGCAACGCCCGTGGCCCGCTGATAGGCATGGTGGTCGATACGCATCGTTGGCTTCAGGCTGGGTGCGGACTGTGGTCCCGGGTGCGGTGCGCGCGGGGCGCGGGGCCCGACCGGGAATGGGAGAAATGACCCTCGGAGCCGGGTCGCGGGACCGCGGCCGTTGGGGGGCGTACTGTAAGGTACGCACGCGGATCGTGCATCGGTTCGCCGAACCTCGGGGTGGGGGTCATCCTTCGCGATCGCAGGGTGGGGCCGGAGGGCCCCGGCCGGGCCGCCCCCCGTTCGCCCGCCTGCGCTACGCTTCCGACCCCATGTCGATCATCGAGCAACTCCTCGCGATCGCCCGCAACACGCTCCTCGAGTCGATCCGTCAGCCGATCGTTCTCATTGTGTGCCTGGCGTCGACCCTGCTCGTCGTGCTCAGCAATCCGCTGAGTGGCTGGACGATGCAGGACGACCAGCGCATGTTCGTGGACATCGGCCGGTCGACCGTGTTCCTGTCGACCGCGGTGCTGGCTTCGTTCATCGCCACGAGTGTCATCGCCCGCGAGATCGAGAACCGCACCGTGCTCACGGTGGTGTCCAAGCCGGTCGCGCGCCCCGTGTTCGTGGTGGGCAAGTTCCTCGGCGTCTCGGGCGCGATGCTGATCGCCTTCACCTACCTCGCCATCGTGTTCATGCTGGTGGAGATGCACGGGACGCTGCAGACCGCGCGTGACCCGCTGCACATGCCGGTGATCGTCTTCGGCGTGACCGCCCTCATCGCGGCGTTCGGCGTGGGTACCTGGATCAACTACTTCTATGGCCGCAGCTTCGCGGCATGGTGGCTGCTGTCGGCCATTCCGCTGCTCGGGCTCGCGTATGTCGGCGCCCTCTTCTTCGACGCCGAGTGGAACGCCGTCGAACTCGGCAAGCAGTTCGAGCCGGAGATCTGGAAGGGGCTCTTCGTGATCTCCCTCGCCACGCTGGTGCTCAACTCGATCGCCATCGCAGCCAGCACGCGGCTTGGCCAAGTGCTCACGCTGGTGATCGTGATCGGCGTGTTCGTGCTCGGGCTGCTCTCCGACTGGATGCTCGGGCGCACGCTCACCGCAGCAGCCGCCGAGGCGCCCGAGACCCTGGGTGCGCAGGCATGGGTCTGGGGTCTCACCACCACGCGGGCTGCGCTGCCGAACTTCCAGCTCTTCTGGCTGTCGGACGCGCTCACGCAGAAGCGGGCGATTCCCACGGAGTACATCGGTTTCGTCGTGCCCTACGCGCTGGCCATGGTCACGGCGCTCCTCGCGCTGGCGACCGCGCTCTTCCAGCGCCGCGAGGTTGGCTGAACGCGCGGGCTTCCGTCCGGGCGCAAGCGATCCACATGGTCGGAGTTCCCGCGGAGCAACGACGGTCTGATTCCGCCTGGCTCCTGCAGCTCACACCGTCGGCTGCGACCATGCCGCGACATCGGCCCTGGTGCGGGGTCGCGTGAGCACCCACGCCATGGCGAACGGCCAGACCGAGAATGCAGCGCTGAAGATGGCGATGTTGCGCATGGCGTCCGATTGCGCCCTCTCCTCGTCGATGAGGGGCGGCAGCTGCTCTTCCTTCATGCCCTTCGAACGGAGCGAGTCGCGGATCTCGCTGGTGAGCGTGACGGCCCACTCCGACTGCGGCTTGATGGTGACCACCGCGAGGATGATGCCAACCACCACCATCACGAGCCGCGCCACCGCCCAACCCAGCACGAGCCGCGCGCCGAGGGGCTTGCGGAGGATGAGCAGCGTCGCGCCGACGGCAAGCATGATTCCGAGGAGGCAGAGCACGATCGACTGCGCGCCGCCCGTCCACACGATGATCGCCGGCGGTGGAGTCGTCTCCATGTCCGCGAGTCCCATCATGGCGGAGTTGGCGAAGATGCCCGCGACCGCGAAGGCCTGCATGCACATGCCGAACACCGCCACCACCAACGAGATGCCTCCGTAGATCAGCGGCCAGCTCGACGGCGGTCCGGAGCCTTCATCGGGATAGGGAGCGAACGGATCAGTGGGAGGCGTCGCCTGGGTCATGACTCGCATCGCAACTGATTTTGCGTCGGCGCGCAAGGGCAGGACCGCATGAGCCTCTGGACGTGTTGTGCGCAGACACCTCCGGAAATGCCCGCAGCGACCATGAACTCGCCCCCCGTCGCTCGCACGCGGACCCCAAAAACAACGCCGCCGAGGGGTCACCTCGGCGGCGGTCGTTCGTTGGTCGTCGCGATCAGCCGCGCCGCTGCCGCTGGATGTCGCCCAGCTGCTTGCGGAGGTTCTTGATCTCCTTCTCGAGCTCCTCCTTGGGAGGAACCGGCGGGCTCTCGTACTGGAGGCACGGCGGGCACTTGTCCCACCACTCGATGAGGCGGTTGATCGCCTTGATGCGGCTGCCGATCTGCGCGACATCGTCGGAACCGGCGGGGTTCATCGCGTCGCGGATGATGCGGATCTTGTCCTCGAGGCAATCGTTCAGGGTCTTCTGCCAGGTCTCGTGGATCTTGAAGCCGATGTCGGAGACGTTGACCTTGTCCTTGTCGAGGTGCAGCAGCGCCAGCAACTCGTCCACCGTGTCGGCGGTGCCGTCGGAGAACTTGCAGTGGAGCGCGGTGTCGGCGTTGAGCGTGAGGTTCTGCACCTCGTCGGAGAGCTTGTGCTTACCCTCGAGCGTGTTGTACCAAGTGACGTTGCCGCTATCGTCGCGGTCGTAGCTGAGGAGCGGCTCGTTGGTGACCATCGCCTCGCCGATCCAGCGGCTGCGGCCGGCCTCCTGGGTCACATCGCCGACCTTCTTCACCCACGCCTCGAGCTCCGCGCCCTTGATGGACTCGGTGCCCGCGAACATGGTGATGGCGCCGATGGTGCCGACGCGCATGAAGTAGATCTCCTCGCAGTGGAGGCTGGTGAAGGCGGCGGCCGAGATGGCCTCCTTGATCCAGGCGATCACACGATGGCGCGTCTTGAGCTCGTTGAGGGTCTCGTCGATCTTGTCGCCCTCGATCACGAGACCGCCGGGACTGATGATCTGGAGGACGATGATCTGGCCGGGGCCGAGCTTGTCGGCCTCGGCGGCAATGCGCTTGATCTCGTCGTGGCGCGCGCCGATGCCGACGGTGCCCTCCCACGGCATGATGAAGACCGTCTTCTTGCCGTCGGCGGGGGCGGCTGCCGCCTTGCCGTCGGACTTGCCTGCGTTCACAGCAGCGGGCTTGCCCGCGTCGGGCTTCGTGGAGTCGGTCTTCTTCGCGGATCCGACGGAAGGCTTCGCACCCGCGACCGTGAGCTCCTTGATGTCGGCCCACTTGACCGAGACATCCTTCTCGCGGCCCGCTGACTTCACGGTCACCAGGATCGCCTTGGCGTCCATGAGCACGCGCTTGACCGTGCCCTCGATGGTCTGCGCAGCGCCCGCGGGCTTTCCATCGGCACCCGGCGCATAGACCAGGCGCACCTTGTTGCCGACATCGACGGCGACGATGGATCCATCGGCGATGGTCACATCGGCGGCCCGGAGCACGGGGGACATCGCGAACACCGCGAGCGCGAACGCCCCGATGGCCGCCCAGCGGCGCACGGCGAGGAGAGGATTCGACATGTTGGTCATGGATGACTCCAAACGGCTTCTGTCAGTGGGTCCGGCGCGTGTCGGGACCCGATGGCGAACTGGTTGCGTGCGGTCGCGGCTGTTGCGGAGGATCGGCGAGGACCGCCCCGAGGAGCCGCGTGGGACGCGGTCACCCGCGCCGCACTTCCCGACTTTTCTGCGTTGCGATCAACGGCCGGGACGCATGCCGCCGCCACCGAGGCCGCGACCGCCACCACCGCCGCCTCCACCGCCCTGACGCCCCTGCTTCTCGGCGTCGCGCTGGCGCTGGATGTCCTTCTTGATGTCGTCGAGGGCGCCCTCGATGGCCTGCCGGCTGATGCCGTTGCCGGCGATCTCGCGGCGCTTCTCGATCACGGGGAACGCCTTGAGGGCGGCGAGGACCTTCTCGTAGAAGCTCTTGCGGCGACCGAGGCCGGCGATGTCGTCCTCGGTCTGCGACGCTTCCTCCATCCACTCGAGGACATTCTTCATGCCCTTGCGCCAGTCGTCGGTGTACTGCTTGGCCAGCTTCTCGCCGGTGTCGACCTTGGTGTACTCGCGGTAGCCGAGCAGGAACACGAGGTCATCGAGGGTGTCGGCGGTGCCGTCGGAGAGCAGGATCTCCTCGGCAACGGGGGCCTCGAAGCGCACGGCGCGCTCCTCGCTGCTGTCCACGACCCACGTGCCCGAGGTGTCGCCGACCCACTTGGCGCCGCGGCCCTCGAAGTTCACCGACAGCGTGCGCTCGGCGAAGATCATCGCATCGGCCAGCGTGTCGGGATGGCGACCGAGCTGCACGAGGCCCTTCATGATGCCCGTCCACGCGGCGACCATCTTCGAGCGCACATCGGCGTCCTGCCACTGCGCCTCGACCATGTCCTTGAACTGGTTGAGGCCGCCGAGGCGGGCATCGCTCTTCATGTACATGGCCTGCCACGCGAGCGCGGCGAGGCCCGACACGCCGACGGCGTCCTCCACCCACATGACCTGCGGGATGTCGCGCAGCTCGTCATGCACCGACTTGACCATGTCGCGGTACGTGGTGATCTCGTTCACGAGGCCGAACTCGTTCGGGTTGTCGTTGCGGAGGTGGTTGATGCGGTCGACATCGGCGCTCTTGAGGCGCAGCACCACGATGTCGGGCTTCTGCTTCTTCACGTCCTCGATGAGCGTCTTGAAGATGGGCTCGGAGATGTCGGTGCCCATCTGGCCGTCCATCGGGAACACGTACACCTTGGGGCTCGCGGTGGCCGCGGGCAGCGGCGCGCCGGTGTCGGCGGACTGAGCCGATGCCACCGGGAGCATGTCCGAAGGCGCGAGCGACAGGGCGAGCGAAACGGGGAGCGCGAGGAGCGAAGTTCGAGTCATGGATGCGTTTCCAACGCGACCGAAGTGGGCGCGGCAGGTCATCTTACGGGGTCGCGCGCGCAGGTTGCGCGGCGTTGATCCGAGAATCCGCAAGAAGCGACGGGCGGTTGCGTGGATCCGCGGCTCAGCCGCCGGCGGCCCGCGCGAGTTCGAGCGCCTCTGCAGTCGTCGTCACACGGCCCTCGATCTGTGCGTCCAGAGCCTGATCGAGCAGCACCTTGAACCGGGGGCCCGCACGGAACCCCGCGCGGAGCAACGCGTTGCCGTCGAGGAGCGGCTCGGGGAGCCGTCTGCCGGGGAGTTCTCGGTCGGCATCCGCAAGCACGCGCGCGGCGAGTCGGCCCACCCCCGATCCGTCGGCATCCTCGGCGGCGAGGATGGCGAGGGCGGCGTCGAATCCGGGGCGCGCGATGCAGCGCACACGCCGGGCAAGCGGCAGTCCCTCGTGGCCCGCGATCAGCGCCTCGCGAACGGACAGGATGTGTGCAAGTGCATCAGTCTCCTGGTTCGAAAGCGTGAGCCGACGCCGGAACTCGCCGATCGCGGAGGCGCACGCTGCCGCGGACGGGCGCGGCACGCAGCGGCCGCCAGGAGTGTCCGCCACCCGATCCAGCCACCATGCCGCGAGCGCCACCGTCCAGTCGATGTCCGCCGCAAGAGCGCCCAGTCGCGCGTGCCGGACCGTACGCGGAGTCGGATCCGCGATCGGACTCGGATCCGAGCGGACCAGCCCGGGATCGCTGCCGAAGACGGCGGCATCGAGGCCGAGTTCCTCCGCCAGCACCGCCGCCTGCGCCCGCGCGGGGTGCGCGAGCATCTTGCGGAGTTCCTCACCCACACGCTCCGGACTCACCGATCGCAGCTCGCCGGCGTGGGATCGGATCGCGGCCGCCGTGCCCTCGTCGATGGCGAAGCCGAACCTCGCGGCGAAACGCACCGCCCGCAGCATGCGCAGACGGTCCTCGGAGATGCGCGCATGCGGGTCGCCGATGGCGCGGATGCACCGCGCGGTGATGTCGCGGCGTCCCTCCACGAAATCGACCGGCTGGCCCGACTCAGGATCCTCGAAGATGCCGTTGACCGTGAAGTCGCGGCGGCACGCGTCCTCCTCGGCGCTCGAGAAGGTGACCGACGAGGGACGGCGTCCATCGTGATACGGGCCATCCTTGCGGAACGTCGCGACCTCGAAGGTGTGCCCCGCGTGCCGCACGAGCATCACGCCGAAAGCCTCGCCCACGCCGCGCGCCTTGGGAAAGACCGCCTTGATCTGCTCGGGCACCGCGTCGGTGGCGATGTCGAAGTCCACCGGCTCCAGGCCCATCAGCCGGTCGCGCACGCAGCCACCTGCGAACAGCGCGCGGAACCCGGCTCGTGTGAGCGCACTGGCCACAGCGCGGGCCGCGTCACGGGCGGATACCTCCCGCGACGCCTCACTCACCGCCCGCCCCCGACCCAGCGGTCACGGATGTCCCGCGCTTCGTCGTGGGCCTTGGCGACCGCTTCGCGCATCGCCGCCAGCGCCTGCTCGCCGTCGAGCTTGGCGAGCTCTTCGCCTGAAAGCGGCTCGCCGCACACGCACACGACCTTGCCGCGCATGCGCGGCAGTTTGCGGCCCCTGGGCCAGGCGTCGAAGGTGCCCTCCACGCCCATGGGAAGCACCGTGGGCTTGGCGCGCCGGAGCAGCAGCAGCACGCCGCGCTTGAACTCCTGCAGCGAACCATCGGGCGAGCGCGTTCCCTCGGGGTAGATGATCACCACGCGACCCGCCTCGAGTTCGGCGAGCGCGGCCTTCATGGCCTCGAGGTCACCGCCCTCGCGCTTGATCGGCCGCGCGCTCACCGATCGGAGGATCCATCCGAACGGGCCGACGAAGAGCGAATCGCGCGCAAGCGCCGTGAACTGGCGGTCCCACACGGTCACGCCGTTCACCATCGGATCGAGGAACGACTGGTGGTTGGAGATCACGAGGATCGCACCCGTGCGCGGCACACGGTTGCGGTGGATGCGGCGGAGCCCGTAGCTGAGCTTGAGCCAACTCCAGCAGAGGAACGCGCAGAAGTCCCACCAGACGGCGCGGATGAATCCACGCCCGGGCACCCTGCGGCGGAACGCGAGCGGATTGGGAAGCGGGCTCACGGTCGGTGTCCCGATCGATGCGGGGAGACGAGCACGCTTCCGGCGCGGTCGCGCACGATCTCCTCCAGACGGTCGATCACCTCGTCGATGTCGATGGCGCTCGTGTCGACGACGGCCGCGCCGTTGGGACACACCAGCGGACCATCGCGCCGCGAGGAATCGAGGCGGTCGCGCTCGATGATGTTCGCGAGCACCTCGGCCTCGGTGGTGATGATGCCCTTGACGCGCAGCTGGTCGACGCGTCGGCTCGCGCGGACCTCGGGGCGGGCGTCGAGGTAGATGCGCACGTCGGCGTCGGGAAAGACCACCGAGCCCTGGTCGCGGCCCTCGGTGACCAGCCGCGGGTGGCGCGCGGCGATCAGGCGCTGCGACTCGACCATGGCCGCGCGCACGAGCGGATTGCTCGCGACCGCGGAGACGGCGCGCGTGACCTCGGGGGTGCGGATGCGCTCGCCCACCGCCACGCCGTCGGCGAAGAGCTCGGGAGGATCACTGGTCCAGTCGAAGTGGAGGTCCATCCCGCGCACGAGTTCGGCGACGCGCGGTCCATCGGCGGGTTCGATGCCGCGCTCGAGCGCCGTCAGCGCCGCCGCGCGGTACATCGCACCCGTGTCGAGGAACTCCAGGCCCAGCCGCTTCGCAAGCCGATGCGCGACCGTGGACTTGCCGGTGCCGGCGGGGCCATCGATGGTGACGATGAAGGAGGCGGTGGCGGACACGACCAACACGATAACTGCTCCTCGACGACTGCTCCAACGGAACGCTGCACGGACCTGGTGCGACGGCATCCCGGGGGAGTGCACCCGCGGCGTGCTCCCGCGGCAGGCGAACCGCTCCACGGGATTCCGCCGCGGTGGGGTGCCCCTCGGGCTACTCCTCGTCCTGTTCGAAGATGTCCGCAGGCTCGGGCGCGATCGTGAGTTCGATGAGCTTGCGGCGCGCCATGTCGAGCTCGGCCACGATGTCGACGGCTGGCTCCTTCGCAGCGTCCTTCGATCCCTTGCCGCTCTTCTTCTTTGGCTCACCGCCGACGGGCGCGGCGTCGGACCGCCCCACGAAGTCGAGCGCCAGCGTGTTGCCGTACCCAACGCTCAGCACGCTCTCCACGCACTGCTCGAGGCTGAAGCCCTCGTGCTGGCCGCTGCTGTCGAAGCCGCGCACGCTCGCCGCGATCGCGGGGGCGTACGGCGCGAGCTTGCGGAGGGTCTTCTCGAGATCACCGCTGGCGTGGGCGTGGGCGAAGCTCGGATAGCTGCCGATCCGGAATCCGCCGATCTTCTTGATCAGGTCGGTGAGACGACCCGCATCGAAGGTGAGGCCCTCGTTGGGCGAGAGCAGCAGATTCAGCTCGAACTTGTCGAGTTCCTTGAGCGCCACCTTGACGCCCGTCGCGGTCGCCTCGAAGGCCTCGTCGGTGTCGACGGCGGCCACCTTGACCGCGACCGACGGGCAGCCGAGGCGGTTGGCGGCGGTGCCGAGCCGACGCAGGCGGTCCAGGGCAGCCACCCACACGGGCCCCGTGCGATGCACGAAGTCGATGGGGGCCTCCTCGGCCAGCAGCAGCACCGGGCAGTGGGCCCTATCGGCCTCGTCGCGGAGCTTCTCGATGTCCGAGAGGCCAAAGCCCTTGAGCATGTCGGTGGGCAGGTTGAGGCCGCGCAGCTCGAGGTCGGTGGCCACGAACTGGGGAACCGTGAAGATGGTCGGACAACGGGGATCGCGCGCAGCGAGGAGTGGGCGCACGGAACCAGCGGAGAGGGTGAGGAGGATGTCTGGTTGCACGAACGTTCCGACCGGAGCTCGGGGTGCATGGACAGTCCGTGGACATCGGTCCACGGGGCGGACCGCGCGGGAGGGAAAGTCTACCACGCCTGCCGCCGTGCATTTCCGAGACCTGCGTCGGTGCCAGGGTGCGCAGGTCATCGCGCTGCTCGCGGAGAGGGTGGACGGCTGCGCGCAACGCAACGACACGCGCGCCGCGATCATGTCGCTGCGTCACGGCCGGAACGGACATGGAGCCACCGACGGCCGTCTGGGCACGGGTCGGGGATGTCAGACGCGAGCCGGCGCGGGACGAGAGACAGCGCGGCGGACCGACCCAGGCGCTCCCGCGACAGAAGGCGCCGACTCGCACAACGGCATCGGCGCCTTCCGAAGGGAGCATGCTGGACGAGGGGATGGAACAGATGTCCCGCAAGCGCAGCATAGGGCTGTTTTCGGACCTTGTAAGCCGACTCCCCCGCAGCGTCCCCCTCCCCCGCTACCATCCGCGCCCCGATTCTGGAGCATCCATGCCGACCCCCGCAGATTGCCGCGTTTCCGACACGCACGAGTGGTTCCGAGTGAACGGCAACACCGTCACGATGGGCATCACGCAGCACGCCGCCGACGAGCTCACCGACATCACGTACGTCGAGATGAAGCCGGCCGGCACCACCGTGGGTGCGGGCGGCTCCGTGGGCGAGGTCGAGAGCGTCAAGACCACCAGCGAGATCTACGCGGCCGCCGCCGGCAAGATCGTCGAGGTCAACGGCGCCGTGGCCAAGGATCCGTCGCTCGTCAACAGCGACCCCTACGGTCAGGGCTGGCTGGTCAAGCTCGAGGTCGCCGATTCGTCGGCCATCCTCGCCCTTCCCGACGGCAAGGCCTACGACGCAAAGCACGGTCACTGAGCGCGGCATGCAGTCCGCGCCGCCGACCATTCTCTGTCGCGGTGTCACCAAGCGGTACGACCTCGGCGCGCGCAGCGTCGAGGCGCTTCGTGGCGTGGACCTCGAGATCGCGGGCGCCGGATTCTTCGCGATCATGGGCTCCTCGGGCAGCGGCAAGAGCACGCTCATGCACCTCGTCGCGGGGCTCGACCGCCCCACTTCGGGCGAGGTCACGGTCGCAGGCGCGCGCGTCGACCGGATGAGCGAGGCCGAGCTCACACGCTACCGTCGGCGCCAGATCGGGATCGTGTTCCAGCACTTCAACCTGCTGCCCTCGATGACGGCGCTCGACAATGTCATGCTGCCCGCGCTCCTCGACGGGATGCCGCGGGCGGCGAGCGAGCGGCGCGCGCGCGAGCTGCTCGACGAACTCGGCGTGGGCGCCCGCGCCGACCATCGCCCCGACGCCCTCTCGGGCGGCGAGCAGCAGCGCGTGGCGATCGCGCGGGCGCTCTTCTTCGCGCCGCCCGTGATCCTCGCTGACGAGCCGACCGGCAACCTCGACAGCGCCGCCGCCACCCGGCTGTTCGCGCTGCTCACCGGGATCGCGCGGACCCACCGCACGCTCCTCCTCATGGTCACCCACGAGCCCGCCGCCGCAGCCCACTGCGAGCGCGTGATCGTGCTGCGGGACGGCACGGTCGCAGGTGCCTTCGACACCACTACTCCTGAACAGGGGAAACTCGATGCGGGCTCTCTGGCCCTTCGCGCGCAGGAGCTTGCTCGGCCGACGCGGTAGGACCGCGCTGCTGGTCGCGGCCGTCGCGCTCGCGGCGAGCCTGGTCGTGGCCGTCACGAGCGGACTGCGCACCGCGCAGGCGAGCCTCGACGCGGCGGTGGCGCGTGCCATGGGCAACACCGACGCCCGCGTGGTGCACCGCTACGCGCAGCCGTTCGACGCGGCGCTGCTCGACGAGGTCCGCGCCTGGCCGGGCGTCGAGCGCGCGGCGGGTCGCCTGATGGCATCGATCACGCTGCAGCACGACAAGCCCGCGTTCTCCGAGGAGGGCGCGCCGCGCAAGTCGACGGTGCGCTGCCGCGGCGTGGATCCGGCAGAGGACGCGTTCTTCCGCGAGGTGGAGATCGCCGAGGGGCGGCGCATCGAGGGGCCGCGCGAGGTGGTGCTCGATCCGCAGACCGCCGAGGCGCTCGCCGCCACGCCCGGCGACACGCTGCGCATCGTGCGGTTCGGCAAGCCGCTCGAGGTGCGCGTGGTCGGCGTGTACAAGCGGCCCGAACTCGGCGCGCTGCAGCGGCCGCTGATCGAAATCGACCTGACGACGCTCGCCGACGCGACGAAGCGCCCGGGACAGCTCACGGGCATCTCGGTCGCACTGACGGAAGGCGTCGACGTCGAGGCGTGGAGCACCGCGCAAGCCGCCCGCGTGCAGGACCCGATGCTGGTGGAGCCCGCCGAGCGCGTGCGCACGGGTCTCGACAAGCAGGTGGCGGCGAGCAAGCTGTCCACGCTCATCGCCACCATGATCGCATTCCTCTCCTGCGCGGCGATCGTGGCCACGGGCATGACGACGGCCGTCCTCGAGGAGCTGCGCGAGATGGGCATCGCCCGCGCGATCGGCGCCACGCGGGCGCAGCTCTTCGGCGCGCAGCTGCTGTCGGGCTCGGTCATCGGCCTCGGCGGCGGTCTGCTCGGCGTGCCGATCGGCCTCGCGCTGGTGGCGCTGCTCGCCTGGTGGTTCCGCGACACGATCCAGGGCGGGGCCGCGTTCGACGCTGCGGGCGCGGGCCTCGCCGTCGGAGGGGCCGCGCTGAGCGGAGTCCTCGGAAGCCTGTTCCCCGCCGTGCGCGCGGCGCGCATCTCGCCCCTCGAGGCGCTCGCCATTCGCGCACGCGAACCCAACGGGCGGGCGGTGCTCGTCGCAATCGCCATCGCATGCGCGTGCATCGGCGTGTGGGCCGTCGGCCTGCTTCCCGAGGACCGCAACACGCGCTTCTGGATGTACGCGTTCGGCGGACTCCCGCTCATCCATGTGGCGTGGTTCCTGCTGTCGGTGCCCATCACCATGGTGGTCGGGCGCCTGGCGGGTCCCCTGCTCGAGCGCGTGATGCGGCTGCCGCGCGGGCTCCTCTCGGGCAGCGTCGCGCGCATGCCGTGGCGGCTCGGCTTCACGGCGGGCGCGCTCATGGTCGCGGTGTCGATCCTCGTGAGCACGCGCTCGAACGGCGACGCGATCATCCGCGACCTGCGCGAGCGCGTGCGCTTCGCCGACGGCTTCGTGTTCTGCACCAGCGGACTGTCGAAGGACGAGCAGGCGCGCGTCGCCGCCCTCCCCGGCGTGGCCGAGGCGCTGCCGGTCGGGTACCTCCCCCTGCGGCTCGCCGGCGATCAGGTGTTCGGCGTCGAGGGCATGGGCCCGTCGAATGTCGTGTGCGTGGGCTTCGAGCCACGGCCCTTCCTGGCGATGAACCGCCTCGACTGGCTGCAGGGATCGCCCGAGACGGCGATCCCCCGGCTCGAGCAAGGCGACGCGATCCTGGTGGCGCCCGAGTTCCTCGTGGCGCGCGGCCTCGGCGTCGGTTCGCGGATCCGCCTCGGCTCGGGCGCGAACGAGGCCGAGTTCGAGATCGTCGGCGTGGTCACCGCGGGCGGGCTCGACATCGCCACGCAGACCTTCGGCATGCGGCAGATCTACATGGAGCAGGCGGTGAGCTGCGTGTTCATGGATTTCGGCGCCGTCGAGCGGCACTTCGACACGCGCGACGCGTACATCATGCAGCTCCGGCTCGACGAAGGCCTCTCCGAGGCCGACGAGAAGACCCTCGAGACCGCCGTGCCCGACGCGGTCCCCGGGGCCGTCTTCTCGAGCGGCCGCGCCATTCGCGGGTTCGTCGAGGAGATCGGCGGCAAGGTGCTCGCGGTCACCGGCGCGGTCGCGCTCGCCGCGCTCGCCCTCGCGGCGATCGGCGTCGGCAGCGTGGTCGCGGCCGGGATCGGCGCGCGCACGCGCGAGTTCGGCGTCCTGCGCGCCATCGGCGGATCGACGCGCACGGTCGCGGCGCTTGTCCTCGGCGAGACGGTCGTCATGGCGCTGGCCGCGATGGTCTCGGGCTCCGCGCTCGGGCTGCAGCTCGCGTGGATGGGCGTGTCGCTCTACCGCGACTTCGCGGGACTGCGGCTGGAGTGGGTGTTCCCGACCTGGTCGCTGGTGGTCGGCGGGATCGTCGTCGTCACAGTCGCCCTGCTCGCGGCCACCCCCGCCGTCGTCCGCCTGTGCCGGAAACCCGCGCGCGAACTGCTCGCAAGCGCGTGAGCGCGCGCTGCGTCGCGCTACGCTGCGCGAATGGCACGGTTTCCCGATGTCCACCTTCACATCGCCCGCGGCGCGCTCACGCTCGCGTGCCTGATCGTGTGCATTCCCGGCGGCCACATTGCATTGCCGTGGGGAATCCGTCTGCTGCGGATCTTCTTCCCGATCGGCTCCGGGCTCCACGACTGGATTCCGATCGGGCTGTTCGCAACGGGCGCGTTCCTTTGCACCCGCCCAGCGCACTGGCACCCCGTGCTCACGACCCTGGGTGCGATCGCGCTCTACTCCAGCGTCATCTGGCTCGAGCATCTGTGGTTTGCCAATCCGAAGGACCTCGGGATCGTGTTCCTCACGGGCGTACCCTTCGGGCTGACCTGCGTCTGGTCGCTGATCGCAGCGCGCCTCTACGACTGAACGGTCCCGAACGCGTACGCTTCCCCACTCGGCATGAATGACACGCCCTTCATCCTCCAGAGCCCCTTTCAGCCGATGGGCGATCAGCCGCAGGCGATCGAGGAGCTCTCCGAGGGCGTCGAGGCGGGCCGCCGCCACCAGGTGCTGCTTGGCGCGACGGGTACGGGCAAGACCTTCACCATCGCGAACGTGATCTCGCGCGCGAATCGGCCCACGCTGCTCATCTCGCACAACAAGACGCTCGCCGCACAGCTCTACGAGGAGATGAAGGAGCTCTTCCCGAAGAACGCGGTGAGCTACTTCGTGAGCTACTACGACTACTACCAGCCCGAGGCGTACATCCCCGCGCGCGACATCTACATCGAGAAGGACGCCTCGCGCAACGCCGACCTCGACCGACTGCGACTCGCCGCGACCAGCCACCTGCTCTCGCGTCGAGACACGATCGTGGTGGCGAGCGTCTCGTGCCTGTACGGCCTCGGATCGCCCTCGGAGTACCGCAACAAGACCATGATGGTCGAGGTCGGCCAGACGCTCGACCGCCGCAAGTTCCTGCTCGGGCTCAACTCGATGCAGTACTCGCGCAACGAGGTCGCGCCCGAGCGCGGCAACTTCCGCGTGCGCGGCGACTGCATCGAGGTCTACCCCGCGTACGAGACGTACGCGATCCGCATCGATCTCTTCGGCGACGACGTCGACTCGATCCAGCTGTTCGACCCGACCAGCGGCGAGGTGCTGGCCGACGAGAAGAAGACCTTCATCTTCCCCGCGGTGCACTACGTGATGCCCGAGGATCAGCGCGCGACGGCGATCCGAACCATCCGCGAGGAGATGGACGCGCGCGTGGCCGAACTGCGCGGGCAAGGCAAGCTGCTCGAGGCGCAGCGCCTCCTTGCGCGCACCAAGAACGACCTCGAGCTGCTCGAGGAGACCGCGTTCTGCAACGGCATCGAGAACTACTCGCGGCACTTCGACGGCCGCGCGCCCGGCGCGCGCGCGTGGACGCTGCTCGACTACTTCCGCCAGGCGCCGGGCAACGAGAACGACGACGACTGGCTGGTCGTGATCGACGAGTCGCACGTCACGATCCCGCAGATCCGCGGCATGTTCTTCGGCGACCGCGCGCGCAAGCAGACGCTGGTCGACCACGGCTTCCGGCTGCCGAGCGCGCTCGACAACCGGCCGCTCAAGTTCGAGGAGTTCATCGAGATCGCGCCGCAGACGATCTTCGTGAGCGCGACGCCGGGGCCGTGGGAACTCGAGCAGGCCGGCGGCATCGTGGCCGAGCAGGTCATCCGCCCGACCGGCCTCGTCGATCCGCCGATCGAGGTGCGCTCGGCGCGCACGCAGGTGCCTGATCTCCTCAAGGAAGCGCGCATCCGCAGCGAGCGCGGCGAACGCACGCTCGTCACCGCCCTCACCAAGCGGCTGTGCGAGGACCTCACCGCGTACCTCCACCGCGAGGGCCTGCGCGTCCGCTACCTGCACAGCGAGATCGAGACGCTCGAGCGGCTCGAGCTCCTGCGCGACCTGCGCGAAGGCGCGTTCGACGTGCTCGTGGGCGTGAATCTCCTACGCGAAGGCCTCGACTTGCCCGAGGTGTCGCTCGTGTGCATCCTCGACGCCGACAAGCAGGGATTCCTGCGCAGCCAGTCCAGCCTCATCCAGACGATGGGTCGTGCCGCGCGCAACGCCAACTCGATGGCGATCCTCTACGCCGACGAGATGACCGCCGAGATGCAGAAGGCGATCGGCGAGGTCGAGCGCCGCCGCGCCAAGCAGCTCGCCTACAACGCCGAGCACGGCATCGTGCCGCAGACGATCAAGAAGGAGATCCGCCGCGGCATCGAGATGGAGCTCGCCGCGCACAAGACCGCCAAGCGCGCCGCGGGCATCGAGGAGGACGACGACGACTCGTTCGACCGCGAGACGCTGATCGGCGAGATGCAGGCCGAGATGATGGCCGCCGCGGAACGCCTCGAGTTCGAGAAGGCCGCGCGCCTGCGCGACGAGATCGGCAAGCTCAAGTCGCTGCCCGCGAGCGCGAAGCCGTCGAAGCCTGGTTCCGGCGGCGGAAGCGGCGAGCGCCAGCCGAGCAAGGCGGGCATGCCGGGGACACGCGCGGGGCGCGGACGGAAGCGCCGGTAGCTCCCCTGCCCGCGCGGCGCTGGAGCAATGCACGCCTGATGCAGGCAGCTGCGCTTGCGCCGCGCCATGACCGAGCCGATCGGAGACGCGCTGACCCTTCAGTTCGCGGAAACCGGCTTCGACGAAGCGTGGGAGTAGAACGCGGGGGGACTGCTGATCGAAGAGCTGATCGATCGGCTCTTCGTGCCGTAGCGCGATCGCGCGTGACCGCTGCGCTCAACCCAGCGCCCGCTCGAGCGCCGCAACCTGCCGCGCCCACTCGCGCGGGCGCGCATCGCGGAACTGCTCGAGATTCTGGAGCCGCCATCGGATCGCAGGAAGCTCCTTCGCATGCGGGCAGCCGACGAGCGACCAGTCGGGCTCGGCCTGCGCCAGGCTGACGAGGAACTCGCGTTGCCGAGCCGTCAGGCGCCGCGGGAGTTCGGCGAAAAGCCGCTCGCGGGCGGAGTCGAGCTCGGAGAGCGCGACAGGTTCGCGCGTCATGCCCGCGAACGACGACTCGTACGCGAGGCGAAGGTCCTTCTTCGCGCGGTCGACCCGCGGCGCGAGCACCTCGTCCATCGGGCGGTTGTGACCGGCGAGATAGAGGACGAAGCACTCGACCATGCCGTCCGTGAGGCCGCGCACCCCGTCGATTCCCGCGTCGTACATCCGCATCACGTCGAAGAGATCGCGCGGATGCTGCCGGTCCATCGCTGCCACCAGCTTGCTGCCGTAGAGCTCGTCGACCGCGAGCATCGGCACCGAGACCTCGGCGCTGAACATCTCGCTGACGACGGGCGAGAGCGCGCGTCGCGTCGTCGGCAGCACGGTTCCACGGAAGACGAGGTTCGCCTCGATCTTTACCAGCGCGGCACCGCCGCGATCCGCGCGCTCGACGACAAGCTTGCTCTCGCCGAGCGCCTCCGCGCGCACGGACTGCGCCGCGAGCCCGATTCGCTGCAGGCGGCCCGCGATGGCAGCGAATTCATCTGCAATCGCGCGAAGCGCATCGGCGCGCGACGCCGACCAGTCGGGGTAGACGAGGTCGATGTCCACGGACAGCCGCGGCATGTCGTGCACGAAGAGATTGATCGCGGTGCCGCCCTTCATCGCGAACACGCCGCCGCGGAACACCTCCGGCGCCGCATCGAGGAGCAGGCGGACGGTATCGATGTAGGTCTTCTGCATGTGGGTCCTTCCCCGAATCACATCGCACCCGTCACCCGTATGGCTTCAGCTGGAGCAGCCTTCCGTCGGCCATGCGGCTCACCCACCGCGCGGTACTTCCCACGCGGAGGTCGAAGTTCGCGCGCAGGCCGTCGACATCGACCACGCCCGTCTCGCGCGACCATCGTAGGAAGAGACGCACGGCCTTCACGCTGCCGCACCTCGAGAGCAGCTTGCCGACGACCTCGGTGCGCAGGTTGCGGAGACCCTCGAAGACATCGCGCGCCTCCTCGAGCGTCTCGTGCACGCCGACCTCGTGCAGCATCTCGAGCGCGGCCCGCTCGGGAGCCGAGACGCGGAGGCCCTCGAGCACGTCGGGCGGCGTCGAGACGGTCGCGCGCGCGAGCGCGGCGTCGACATCTTCGAAGAGCGGCGCGAAGACCGCGCGCGACGGATAGCGTTCGTTGAACCACTTCGGCAGCGCGAACCGCCGGTCGGCCCAGAGGACAAGAGTCTCGCGCGCCGACAGGTTGTGACGGACGCCCCGCAGCGCGAGCGCGCTCTTGCCGCCGACATGCAGCCCCGCGACCCGTGCCTGCAGCAACCGCGTTGCCGCGAGCGGAGTGATCTCGTCGCCCGGCAGCGCGTAGACGCCCTGGCCGAGCCGGACAAGCCAGCCGCTCCGCGCGTAGAAAGACGCGAGCTTCGCGTCCGCGCCGCGCTTCGCCAGCTCGTCCATGTCGATCGGCGTGCCGCGCGGCAACCCGTGCAGCAGGCGCTTGATTGGACTTTGCGGTGATACTGCCATGGAGTGCGAATTCTATCGCACTTTTCAAACATCGGCACCAGCGATGTTTGGGATTCTCCCGTGTATTCGCCTGAGAAACGATTATTGCTCCATCTTCCAAGCACAGGTGTGAGGCGGTCCCCGCCCGCCGCACGCAGCGGATCCTCTGGAAGGACGGCGCCTTCGCGCCACGCTCGACCGCAGGCGAGCCGTGCGCTCCCCCTCTCGTCGAGCTCGCCACCAGCCCCTCGACCGGGGCGACAATTGTGGAACGAAGGATGGTTCCTGAAGAAATCGGAGAGTTCCGCGGTACCGACGGTGCCGCCGATCGTCTCGATTGCGTATACCTACGACACGGGGTCGAACCGCACCGGAGCGTTCGACGCGAGGCCGAAGTCTTCACAGCCGCTCTCGAACATGTACGCCTACGACGGACTCCACCGACTCGTCGACGCGCGCCGCGGCGTGTGGACGGGCGG